>JAVROZ010000146.1:0-3398 GCA_032162485.1 Mycobacterium sp. | reverse complement strand
AGATCGCCACCCGCTTGGACTTATAACGTTCGTCGATAATCGTGTTGCCCGAACCGGTTCCGATGATAGCGACGTCGTAGGTCTCCATAGGCGTGGTTACCCTTTCCCCGACGAAGCCGAGGCGTCGGTGTCGTTGTGTCTGCTGAGGTGATCCTCAAGCCAGCGATCGAGATGGCGATACGCTATCTGGCGCGGCTGTGCCAGCGACAGGAACACATCGTGTTTGGCATCCACCACGGGAATGATGGTGCTGGCGTTTCCGATACAGCCGGCCCAGCGGGCGATCTGGCTGACATCAAGCACCGCGTCACCGCATTGCAGCGCGGCGGGTCCGGCGGATTCGGCCACGGTGTGATCCGAACGCAAAATCAGGTTGGGTACACCCACGTCGAGTCCGCGATGCAACTTCGCCTGGCCGCGGCGCACGGCGTGCAGCCAGCCGAAGGTGACCGGGAAGCCGCCTAATGGTTTCCAGTGCAGGTTGTAGTCGAACTCGCCGTGGTAGTCACGGTGCAGGCTGGATCCGTAGCCGCCGGCACTGCTGCCCCGGGCGATGCCCTTGCTGCGCATCCGGGACATCGCGCCGATGGTGGCAGAGGTCACGCCGACGCGCAGAATCGCCCGTCCCTGCAAATCGAGGAAGGGGCTATTGAGCACCAGCCCTGCGACACCGGCCAGCGCGCTTTCCCGCCGCAGGCGATCCAGCCAAAGCGACACGATCAGACCGCCGGCCGAATGCCCATAGACCAGGATTTTGATGTCTCGGGACTTCTCACGAATGAGCGTCAGCGCTTGATTGAGTTCGGCGTCGTAGTGGGCGAGGTTGCTGGTGAAATGAGGTGTCTGAGCCGCCCGCTGGGAGCGGCCGCACTTGCGCAGGTCAAGAGCGTAGAACAGGAAGCCACGGTCGGCGAAGTGATCGGCCAACGCGGTGTTGAAGAAATAATCGGTGTAGCCGTGCACTGCCAGCACGGCGTGGTCGGCGGTCGCGGTGTCGCCTCTGCGGATCAGGGTTGCGGCGATGTCGCCCTCGCCGTCGGGATCAGGGCCGAGCGGGAGGGTGTACTGCCAGTAGCCGGGCAGGACGTCGGGCACCCAGCCTGTCGCCGTCATCGGCCCAGCTTAGAGCGCCAGAGAGGCGCGTCTGGAAACGGCCGACCATCGCCGCTGCTTGTCGCGGCGATAACCTTGGGGAACCCGCCGACCTCGAAAGGACCAATGATCCGGTGGCAGAACTAGCCAGAGCCGACGTCGTGCTGGTGGGTGCCGGGATCATGAGCGCCACCCTGGGTGCGATTCTGCGGCGGCTGGAACCGGATTGGTCGATCACCGTGATCGAACGGTTGGACGGCGTGGGCGCCGAGAGTAGCGGTCCGTGGAACAACGCTGGCACCGGCCACGCTGGACTGTGCGAAATGAACTACACGCCAGCCAGACCCGATGGCTCGATCGACATCGCCAAAGCGGTGCTGATCAACGAGCAGTTCCAGATCACTCGTCAGTTCTGGGCGTATGCGGTGGAAAACGGCATCTTGAGCGACGTGCGGAGCTTTCTCAACCCGGTCCCGCACGTGAGTTTCGTACGTGGCGCAGCCGGCGTCGACTATCTACGGCGGCGCCGCGACGCGCTGGCGCGCAACCCCTTGTTCGCCGCCACCGAGTTGATAGACGATCCAGACGAGTTCGCCCGGCGACTGCCGTTCATGGGCGCTAAACGCGATTTTTCTGAACCGGTTGCCCTCAACTGGGCCTCCGACGGCACGGACGTCGACTTCGGTGCGCTGACCCGACAGCTCGTCGTTCACTGCGTGCGCACCGGTGCCACCGTGTTGTTCGGTCACGAGGTGCGCACCATGTCCCGCCAGTCCGATGGCAGTTGGACCTTGACCGTCGGGAACCGCCGTACCGGTGAAAAGCGCAAGCTGAACGCCAAGTTCGTCTTCGTCGGTGCCGGCGGCGATGCCCTGCCGTTGTTGCAGAAGGCGGGCATCGACGAGATCAAGGGCTTCGCCGGTTTCCCGATCGGCGGCCGCTTCCTGCGAACCGCCAATCCCGCGCTCACCGCCGCGCATCGGGCCAAGGTGTACGGCGCCCCTTCGGCGGGAGCCCCGCCGCTGGGCGCTCTGCACCTGGATCTGCGGTTCGTCAACCGCAAACCGTGGTTGGTGTTCGGGCCCTACGCCGGCTGGTCGCCCAAATTCCTGAAGCACGGACACCTCAGCGATCTGCCCCGGTCGATCCGGCCGAACAACCTGTTGTCCATGATCGGTGTCGGGGTGGGGGAGTTGACTCTGGTCAACTATCTGATCAATCAATTGCGCCTCGCCGAGCCCGACCGGATCCGAGCCCTGCGCGAATTCGCGCCCAGTGCACTGGATTCGGACTGGGAACTGACCGTGGCCGGCCAGCGGGTGCAGATAATCCGGCGCGACAGGCGCAGAGGCGGGATGTTGGATTTCGGCACCACCATCGTGGGTGCAGCGGACGGCAGCATCGCTGGGCTGCTGGGCGGTTCGCCTGGCGCATCGACGGCTGTGCCTGCGATGTTGGAGGTGCTGGAGCGCTGTTTCGCCAACCGGTATGCGGCCTGGCTGCCTACTTTGAAGGAGATAGTGCCGTCGCTGGGAGCCCAACTGTCCGGCGAACCCGCCTTGTACGACGAGTTGCGGTCGTGGACGGCCAGCACACTACAGTTGGATGCCGCATGACCGGCGCAGAGGAGAGCGGCACGAATGACTGAAGCCTTGCGCCGGGTGTGGGCCAAAGACCTTGATGCGCAAATACTTTACGAACTCCTCAAGCTGCGGGTCGAGGTGTTCGTGGTGGAACAGGCCTGCCCCTACCCGGAGCTGGATGGGCGCGACCTGCTCGCCGAGACCAGGCACTTCTGGCTGGAAACACCTGAGGGAGAAGTGATCTGCACGCTGCGGCTGATGGAGGAACACGCCGGTGGTGAGAAGGCGTTCCGGATCGGCCGGGTGTGCACGAAGCGCAGCGCGCGCGGCCAGGGCCACGCGACCCGCCTGCTACGTGCCGCGCTGGCCGAGGTGGGCGACTACCCCTGCCGGATTGACGCGCAGAAATACCTCGCAGAGATGTATACCCAGCAGGGGTTCGTCCGTGCCGGTGACGATTTCCTCGATGACGGTATACCGCACGTGCCGATGCTCAGGCCTGGTTCAGGACCCGGACAAGGTCCGGCGGGCACCCGGTGAGGCCCTATCCCTTCAGCGCCATCGTCGGACACGACCAACTGCGGCTTGCGCTGCTGTTGTGCGCCGTGCGCCCGGAGATCGGCGGGGCGCTCATCCGCGGCGAGAAGGGCACCGCCAAGTCGACGGCCGTGCGCGGGCTGGCCGCACTGCTGTCGGCCGCGACCGGCTCCGGCGGTGCCGGCC
>JAVROZ010000145.1:0-4016 GCA_032162485.1 Mycobacterium sp. | reverse complement strand
AATCGTGGATCGGCACCACATGGGGTTCCTGCAACCTGCCGGCGTTGCGGGCTTCCCGTTGCATTCGCATCCGAAAGACCGGATCGTGACTGAATCGCTCCGAAAGCAATTTGAGGGCGACGACCCGCTGCCGGACGGTGTCGACGGCCTCGTAGACCTCGCCCATCCCGCCGCTGCCGAGCTGCCGCTTGAGGAAGTAGGGCCCGAATCGGGTCCCTACTCGCGAACCTCGCGCGGAGCTCATCGTCGACTCCTCAACCCAACAGGCAAACGTACCGGCAACCCCACCGGCCGACTACCTCCCGCATAGTGCGGTCAAGCAACCATGACGGTAATTCCTCGCCAATGTGGACGCATTAATAATGCAGCATCCGTCCCAAGCTGAAACCGTTCCGTTAGTTTGCGTTGCGCGAGCAAAGTTGCAAAGAAAATTTTCGTAGTCCTGTTTATCCATCGCACCAGGAGTCATCATTGAACCCACTGCCCCGTGGGAGGTCATTGATGGCCAACGCCGAAAGCGCGACATTGTTGGCTCTAGGCGCTGCGCTGATGGCCGGCGTCAGCTTTGTGATCCTGCAGCGGTCCGCGCAGCAGGTCACCGACGGCGAGGTCGGACATCTTGCCCTCTTTCAGCTCTCCTTGCGCAACGTTCAATGGTGGTTGGGCAGCCTGGCCGCCATGGGAAGTTTCGTTTTCCAAGCGCTTGCGCTGACGATGGGCTCGGTGGTGCTTGTGCAGTCACTGCAGGCCACGGCATTGCTTTTCGCGCTGCCGATCGACGCCCGGCTGACTCACCACCGCTGTACCGCCCGGGAGTGGATGTGGGCGATATTGCTGGCCGCGGCGGTGGCGGTCATCGTCTTGGCGGGTGACCCCGGTGCCGGATATGCCCGAGCCCCGTTGCACACGTGGGTGGTGGTGGCGATGGTCACGGTCCCCGCAGTCCTGCTGTGCGTCATCGGTGCAAGGTTTCTCTCCGGCACCGTCTCGGCGGTATTGCTGGCACTGGCCTCGGCGGCGGCGCTGGCGGTGTTCACGGTGCTGACCAAGGGCGTGATGGCCGAACTCGGTAAGGGGCTTACGCCGCTGCTGCAGGCACCGGAGTTCTACGCATGGATCGCCGTGCTGCCGATCGGGTTGATGCTTCAGCAGTCGGCGTTGCGCACGGGCGCGTTGACGGCGACGTTGCCGACGATGACCGTGTCCAGGCCCGTGATCGCGTCGGTGCTGGGCGTGACCGTGCTCGGCGAGGTGCTGCACACCGGGGAGGGCCAGGTGTTGACTTTGGCGGCGGCGGTTGCGGTGGTGATCGTTGCGACCGTGGCGCTGGCACGCGACGAGGTTGTCATGATGGCGCCATCCGCCGGCGAGGTAGAAACAACAGGCCAGCTCGCGGTTTCCTGACGCCGCCGGGCCCCGGCGGGCGGATAACGAATGCATTCCCGTTGGGTTGCATCGGGTAGCGCCCCCGCGTGCGCGGGTACCGTAACGAAGGACGTTGATTCACAGGTGCCACATAGCTAACTCTGGGTGGCGCTCAGGTGGATGAGCAAGTGTGGGAGAGCGACGAGCTGGGTGTCGTGGAGTGCAAGGCGCTAATCACTGTGCAGAGCGCGCGCAGGGGCCATAGAGTATTCGTTGAACGGCCAGCGAACAGCAGGTATATGTATGCCTGACCGGGGGAACGTTGGCGGCGAAGTTGGGAATTGAGGTCGGCCATGTCCATGGTTTGGATTGCCGCGATAATCGCCCTTTTTGCGGCGCTGGCGTCGGCGAGCGGCGATGTGATTCGCCAGCGTTCGGCGCACGAGATCACTGACGAACAGGTCGGCCACCTCAAGCTGTTCGGCATGTCGTTGCGCGACGCCAAGTGGTGGACGGGCGGTCTGTGCGCGATCGTCAATTACAGCCTGCAAGCGTTGGCGCTGGTGTGGGCATCGGTGATGCTGGTGACCGCGCTGCAGGTGACTGCGCTGCTGTTCGCCCTGCCGATCTACGCGCGCCTAGTGAACTACAAGACCACCCGGTCGGAGTGGCTGTGGGCCGTGGTCCTAGCCGCATCCCTGGCACTGGTCATCACTGTCGGTGACCCGGACGCCGGCCACTCTCGCGCGTCGCTGAAAACCTGGCTCATCGTCGCGGCGGTGATGGGCCCGCTACTGGTGGCCTGTGTGGTCGGGGCGAAAATTTTGCATGGCCGACCGGCGGCCGCGGTGCTGCTGGCGCTGACGGCGGGTTCGTCGCTGGCGCTGTTCGCGGTGCTCACCAAGGGCGTCGTCGATGTGCTGCACCACGAGGGTTTCGTTGCCGCGGTGACGTCCCCCGAGTTCGTTCCGTGGCTGGTGATGATGTTGTGCGGGATGATCTTTCAGCAGTCGGCTTTCCGTGCCGGTGCGCTGACCGCTTCGTTGCCGACGATGACGGTGGCCAAACCAACGGTTGCTGCGGTGCTCGGTATCACCGTGCTGGGCGAGACGCTGGAAGCCCATGGTCCCGAGTGGATTGTGCTGATTGCCGGGGTGGTCATGGTGGTCATCGCGACGGTGGGGCTGGCCCGGGGCGAGGCCGCCACCATCGTCGAAGGAGAAGCTGGTTCCGGTGGAGCGCCGTCGACCGACTCCGGACCGGGCGCAGGTCATCCCGCCGACCCTGTCACCGCGGCAGACGGCCCGGCCCTTGGGTCCAAATCCTCGACTTAGCGGTTAGTTTGGTGGCGTGCTGAGCGCCATCGCGATCGTCCCGTCCGCGCCGGTGCTGGTTCCCGAACTCGCCGGAGGCGCCGCCGCGGAGGTGGCCGACCTTGCTGCCGCCGTTGTTGCCGCGGCCGCCGCATTGCCGCCGCGCTGGATAGTCGTGGGAACCGGACATGAGGACGTCGTCGTGGGCCCCGAAAGCACTGGCACCTTCGCGGGATTCGGCGCCGATGTGCGCGTTCGGCTAGCGCCGCGGGCCGCAGCGCAAGTCCGGGATGAGGCGCCGACAGAAATGCCGCTGTGCGCGTTGATGGCCGCCTGGATCCGCGGGCAAGCCCGACCTGATGGCAGCCTGCAGGTCCGCGCATACGCCAGCGGCCACGACCCCGCCGCCGCCCTGGCCCGGGGCAGGCAGTTGCGTGCCGAAATCGACCGGGACTCCGGTGCGATCGGCGTGCTTGTCGTCGCTGACGGCGTCAATACCCTGACGCCAGGCGCCCCTGGCGGCTACGACCCCGGCAGCGCCGACGGACAGCGGCTGCTTGACGACGCACTGGGCCGCGGCGACGTCGACGTCCTGACCCGGCTGCCCGGCGAGGTCGTCGGACGCGTGGCGTTCATGGTGTTGGCAGGCCTGACCGAACCCGGTCCGAGATCGGCCAAAGAGCTCTACCGGGGCGCGCCCTACGGTGTGGGCTACTTCGCTGGTGTCTGGCAGCCGTGAGGCCACTCGCAATCATCGGCCCGACGGGTACCGGCAAATCGCAACTGGCGCTCGATGTCGCCGAGCTGTTGGCCGTCGAGGACGACGGGCCGATCACGGCCGAAATCGTCAATGCCGACGCGATGCAGTTCTACCGCGGAATGGACATCGGGACCGCGAAGCTGCCTCTCACCCAACGCCGCGGCATTCCGCATCATCAACTCGACGTCCTCGACGTCACACAGACCGCGACCGTCGCTCATTATCAGCAGGCTGCCGCCGCCGATATCGAGTCGATCATGGGCAGGGGAGCCGTGCCGGTAGTGGTCGGCGGGTCGATGCTCTACATCCAGTCACTGCTCGACAACTGGTCGTTTCCCGCGACCGACCCCACTGTGCGGGCGCGGTGGGAACAGCGGCTGGCCGAGGTCGGG
Source organism: Mycobacterium sp. (assembly GCA_032162485.1). Classification (GTDB taxonomy): domain Bacteria; phylum Actinomycetota; class Actinomycetes; order Mycobacteriales; family Mycobacteriaceae; genus Mycobacterium. Next base: position 186 of record JAVROZ010000145.1, on the reverse strand, counting down.
GTGGGCTCACTGCACGCCGAGCTGGCCCGTCAAGACCCGGCCGCGGCCGCGGCGATCCTGCCCACCGACGGCCGGCGCACGGTGCGCGCACTGGAGGTGATCGAGCTCACTGGGCAGCCTTTCGCTGCCTCCGCGCCACGCATCGGCGCCGCCCGCTGGAACACCACTATCATCGGATTAGATTGT
>JAVROZ010000144.1:0-8061 GCA_032162485.1 Mycobacterium sp. | reverse complement strand
CACCTTTGTCCTGGGGCTGATCCTGGGGGCGCCGATGGGCGGGCTTCAACTCAAGCGTCAGCTCATGGCGTTGCGATCCGGCGCCGAGGAACCGCGTAGCGCACTGAGCGACGGTGCGCTGACCGCGATGGCCATCGGTCTGGTCGTCGTTCCCGGTCTGGCCTCCACGACGCTGGGCCTGTTGCTGTTGGTCCCGCCGATCCGGGCGGCCGCGAGCCCCGGACTCACCGCTGTCGCGGTGCGTGGATTTTTGCGGCGTATCCCGCTGAACAGCGAGGATGCCGCGAGCTTGGCCAGCGCATTCAATGGCCGTTTCGATGCCCGCAAGAGCTATGACGGCCGGGATTACATCGACGGCGAGGTGATCGACGTCATCGACGGCGAGCCGACGACCCTGCCCCGCGCGCCGATCGCCTACGAGCCGCCGCTGCGGCCCTCGGCGGGCTCGATTTAGCAGATCCAAACACCAACGTAGCTTTGCCCTGTGACGCCCACTCCTACGACGCTGCTGGTGAACGGGCGGATGCACAGCCCGAGCCATCCGGACGCCACTGCCATGGCGGTGCGCGGCGAAGTCATTGCCTGGCTCGGCAGCGATGAGGTGGGCCGCGGTCAGTTCCCGGACGCCCACGTTCAGGACCTCGCCGGTGCCTTTGTGACCCCGGGATTCGTCGACAGTCACATTCATCTGAGCGCCACGGGTCTGGCGATGAGCGGCCTGGATCTGCGTGCGGCCGGGTCGCGGAAGCAACTGCTGCAGATGGTCGCCGGTTTCGCCGCTGCGCATCCTGGTCGGCCGGTGTGGGGCCATGGCTGGGACGAGTCGGCGTGGCCCGAGAACACGCCGCCCAGCACCGACGACCTGGCGGTGGTGCTCGGTGATCGGCCCGCCTACCTGGCCCGGGTCGACGTGCACTCCGCACTGGCGTCGCCGGGTCTGCGACGGCTCGTCCCCGACCTTGCCGCAACCGACGGTTTTTCCCCTCAGCAACCGCTGACGGGTGACGCGCATCACCTGGCCCGGGCGGTGGCGCGCGGTCTGCTCACCGATGCCCAACTCACCCAAGCCCGCGCCGAGGCATTGCAGGCGCTGGCCGCCGCCGGGGTGGTCGCGGTGCATGAATGCGCCGGACCGCAGATCGGCGGACTCGGCGACTGGCTGCAACTGGCCGCTCTCGACCATGGCGTCGAGGTGATCGGGTACTGGGGTGAAGCGGTGACCACATCGGCGCAGGCCCGCGCGCTGATCGCGGAGACCGGTGCACGCGGGCTGGCCGGTGATCTGTTCGTCGATGGGGCGCTGGGATCTCGCACCGCCTGGCTGCATCAGCCGTACGCCGACGCACCCGACTGCAACGGCACCCGCCACCTGGAGCCCGACGCCATCGAAGCCCACGTCAGGGCGTGCAGCGAAGCGGAAGTAACGGCCGGATTTCACGTCATCGGCGATGCCGCGGTCTCAGCGGTAGTCGACGCCTTCGAGCGGGTCGTGGACGACCTCGGCGTGCCTGCCGTCGCTCGCTGCGGGCACCGCCTTGAGCACTTGGAGATGGTCACCGCGGATCAGGCGGCGAAGCTGGGAGCGTGGGGCGTCATGGCCAGCATGCAGCCCAACTTCGATGCGTTGTGGGGTGGCGGCGACGGCATGTACGCACAGCGACTGGGCCCGAATCGAGGCTGCCAGCTCAACCCGCTCGCGCTGTTAGCATCCCAAGGCGTGCCCCTCGCCTTCGGTTCCGACGCGCCCGTCACCGGCTTCGAGCCGTGGGCGAGCGTGCGCGCTGCGATCCACCACCGGACGCCGGGAAGCGGGGTGTCGGCGCGGGCGGCATTCGGCGCCGCGACCCGCGGCGGTTGGCGGGCCGGTGGGGTCCGCGATGGCCTCGCCGGCACCTTGGTCCCGGGTGCGCCCGCGTCGTATGCGGTGTGGGACACCGGCGTCCTCGATGTCAGCGCACCTCGCGATGCGGTCCAACGCTGGTCGACCGACCCGCGCTCCCGGGTACCCGCGCTACCGCGCCTCGGGCCGGACGACCCGTTACCGCAGTGCCGTCAAACCGTGCATCGGGGTGCGGTCATCTATGGCTAGGAGATGGCCCATCCGGAAGGCGGTCGCACCGCCCGCGGCAAGCGATGCCGACCACGAGTCCTCCGCTTCGCCCGACACTCACGAGACTGATCCTGAGCAAAGTCCGTCTGATTTGCTGGTGGACGATGCGGCAGAATTGCCAGCAGTCGCAGAAATTGCTGCGCCGACCGCGACCGGTCCGGGTGTGCTGCGCCGTCGGCTCGAGCGGGTACCGGGCGTGCTGGCGCCCCGGCTGGCGCGACTGGTGGTCACACTCTGCGCCGGCTGGCTGATGTACGCCAGCTTCCCGACGCTGAACTGGTGGTGGGCCGCCGTCGTCGCGATCGCGCTGCTGACCTGGGTGCTGGTGCATCCCGCTACCACGCCGGTCGGCGGGCTCGGTTACGGCTTCCTGTTCGGATTGGCGTTCTTCGGGCCTTTGTTGCCGTGGATCAGCACGCTCGTGGGCACGATGCCCTGGCTGGTCCTGGCGGCGGTATGCGCGTGCTTCCCAGGCCTGTTCGGGCTGCTCGCAGTCGTGGTGCGCCGGCTGCCGGGCTGGCCGGTCTGGTTCGCGGTGCTTTGGGGCGCCCAGGAGTGGTTGAAATCGTGCTTCCCGTTCGGCGGGTTTCCCTGGGGATCGATAGCGTTCGGTCAGGCCAGCGGACCGTTGCTGCCGTTGGTGCAGCTCGGCGGTGTTGCCCTGCTGTCGTCTGCCGTCGTGCTGCTGGGCAGCAGTCTGACCGCGTTTGCGTTGGAAATTGTGCGATGGTTCGGCGCCGGGGGCGCCTCCGGCAGTGCGCGGCCAAGCGGCGTAGCGGCCAAGCCGCCGGCCGTGGTGTTGCCGGGCGTCAGCATCTGCCTGGTGTTGTTGGCCGCCATCCTGGTCTGGCCGCAGGTGCGGCACGCGGGGGTGGGGTCCGGCGGTGAACCCACCGTCACCGTCGCCGTCGTCCAGGGCAACGTCCCCCGCCTCGGCCTCGACTTCAATGCACAACGCCGCGTGGTCCTGGACAACCACGTCGCCCAGACGCTGCGGCTGGCCGAGGACGTTCAGGCCGGACTCGCCCCGCAACCCCGTTTCGTCGTCTGGCCGGAGGACTCGTCGGACATTGATCCGTTCGTCAACGCCGACGCCGGTCAGCAGATCGCGAAAGCCGCGGCGGCGATCGACGCGCCAATCCTCGTCGGGACGGTGCTCGGCGTTCCGGGTCGGATGCAGGAGACCCCGGAATACACCAACACCATGATCGTCTGGAATCCGGGCAGGGGGCCCGCTGACCGGCACGACAAGGCGATCGTGCAGCCGTTCGGCGAGTACCTGCCCATGCCGTGGCTGTTCAGGCATCTGTCCGGCTATGCCGACCGGGCCGGCCACTTTGTGCCCGTCCCAGGTGACGGCGTGGTGCGCATCGCCGGATTGCCGGTCGGAGTCGCCACGTGCTGGGAAGTCGTCTTCGACCGCGCGCCGCGCAGCGCCGTGCTCAACGGCGCGCAGTTGTTGACTGTGCCCAGCAACAACGCCACGTTCACCAAGACGATGAGTGAGCAGCAGCTGGCCATCGCCAAGGTGCGAGCCGTCGAGCACGACCGCTTTGTCCTGGTCGCCGGCACCACCGGGGTCAGTGCCGTGATCGCTCCGGACGGCGGCGAGTTGAAGCGCACGGATTTCTTCGTGCCCGATTATCTGGACACCCAGGTGCGCCTGAAGACCAATTTGACGCCGGCAACCCGCTGGGCGCCGATCCTGCAGTGGGTCCTAGTCGGGGCGGCGGGCGCGCTCATTCTGGCCGCAATACGGCACAATGGGTGGTTCCCGCGTCCGGCGCGTCGGCGGTCCGGGCCACCGGACGGTGACTCCGACCCACCGTCAGGCGAAGCAGATGAAGCGGATGCGCTGACCGAACCCAAGGATGACTTGGCCGCTGAGAACGCGACTGCCAGCCAACTGAAGACTGCGAACGACGCCCCGTCCGACCCGGGAAAACGGCGGCGAAACTCACATCGGGCGAGATGAAGGAGCTACATGACCACCGGCCAGCCTGCGCCCGAAGTTTCGGGCACCGGTCCCAGCCAACGCGTCCTGGTGATCATCCCTACCTACAACGAGGTGGAGAACCTGCCGCTGATTCATCGGCGCGTCAAAGACGCCTGCCCCGATGTGCACGTGCTCGTCGTCGACGACAGCAGCCCCGACGGCACCGGTCAGCTCGCTGACCAGCTGGCAGCGGCCGACACCGGGTGCACGCATGTGCTGCACCGCACCGCCAAGAACGGGCTGGGCGCTGCGTATCTTGAAGGGTTTGCCTGGGGCATGAGTCGGGGTTACTCGATCCTGGTCGAGATGGACGCCGACGGGAGCCACGCTCCCGAGCAGCTGTACCGCTTGTTGGAGGCCGTCGACGCCGGAGCCGACCTCGCGATCGGGTCCCGGTATGTCCACGGCGGGGCGGTGCGCAACTGGCCGTGGCGGCGCTGGGCGCTGTCCTGGACGGCCAACACGTATTCGCGGCTGGCCCTGGGCGTCGGCGTGCACGACATCACGGCCGGCTACCGCGCCTACCGGCGCGAAGTGCTGGAGACGATCGAGCTGGACAGCGTCGACTCGAAGGGCTACTGCTTCCAGATCGAGATGACGTGGCGCAGTGTCAACGCCGGCTTCGTCATCGTCGAGGTCCCGATCACTTTCACCGAACGTGAGATCGGCGTGTCGAAAATGAGCGGATCAAACATTCGCGAGGCGCTGGTCAAGGTCGCCCAATGGGGGTACGAAGGCCGGCGCGAGGGCAGGCGCAACCGCGATCGGTCGAATCGCGCCCACACCAAGCGTTAGCGGCGGCGCGACCGGATCAGATCGAGGCGCTCCTTGAGTAGCTCCTCGAGCTCTTCAACCGAGCGCCGTTCCAGCAGCATGTCCCAGTGCGTACGCGGCGGCTTGACCTTCTTCGGCTCGGGCAGGTCACCCTCGATGAGGGTGCCTTCCATGCCGTTGCGGCAGAGCCAGGCGCCGGGGATTTCGGCGTCGTCGGCAAACGGAACTTCGAATTCCTCGCCGTTCTCGGTTCGGTAACGGGCAATCTGCCGCGGTGCGAGGTCATGATTGCGGTCGGTCTCATAGCTCACGGCTCCGAGGCGACTGCCTCGTAGGACACGATCAGCCATTTATGCTGCTCCTTTGGGTGCGGTGAGCCTTGGTGCTCCCGTAATGCGATTCTCCTTAAGCAAACGTTAAGACTGTTCGCTCAAGTTCCCGGTTCTCTCATGTTTCCTGCGCGGCTTTCCTGCGGCTCAGCGACGCAACTGTCAATGATACCGGGATCACAGCCTGCGTCCGACTAAAGTCGGCAGGCGTGAGTCGTCGCGTTCGGCCCCAGCCGTGCCGCTGGTGTGGTCGTGATGTTTCCGATGTCGGCATGGGCCGTCGCCGCCAGTACTGCCGGCAGTCGTGTCGGCAGCGGGCTTACGAGCAGCGGGCCATGATTGCCCGCGGGGAAGCGTCGGCGCTGCCCGCCGATGCGGTGGTGCTGACGCCCGACGAGGCAGCCGACCTGTCGGACCGCGTCTACCAGGTCCGATGCGCTGCCGAGGATGTCGTGACCGCGCTCGAAGAGGGCGCGGCGGTACCCGAACTGCGTGAATTGTGCGACGAGTTGCTTCGCGCGGCCAGGGCCGCCGATGGCTGGCGCCGCGTGGGCGTCTGAGCCAGGCACGAACGCCCGCTGCACCGGACCGGTACAGTCACGCACTGGACGGCGGGCCAGGTGTACAAGGGAGTACATAGGGCACACGACGTGCCGTGGATTCGGCGGGTGGATTGCGCGGGCGCACGGGTGCACAGCCGTTTCTCGTGTAGCCGGGAGTATCCGAAGTTTTGAAATCCTGCCAGAGTTGGCGATACTCACCTGCGACATTCTTGGGTCGAAATACTGCGCGAGGCCGGTCGGAGAACGACGATTTCGCTACGCGCAGCAAACTTGATGACTCGGCGAGAGCCGCATCCGGCGGGTCAGAGACGACCAAATTTAGGCGAGGGGTTAGTAATGGGTGATCAACTCCAGCATGCGACTGACGCGTTGCGGAAAGCGCTGGTCCAGGTTGAACGCCTGAAACGCACCAACCGCACGCTGCTGGAGCGGTCTAGCGAGCCAATCGCGATCGTGGGGATGTCGTGCCGATTCCCCGGTGGTGTCGATTCCCCGGACAGCCTGTGGCAGATGGTGGCCGACGGCCGCGACGTGATCGCCGAATTTCCCACCGATCGCGGTTGGGATGTCGGCAACCTTTTCGATCCCGACCCTGACGCGGCGCACAAGTCGTACGCGAACACCGGCGGCTTCGTGGACGGCGTCGCCGACTTCGACCCCGCCTTCTTCGGAATTGCGCCCAGCGAAGCGTTGGCGATGGACCCCCAGCACCGAATGTTGCTGGAGCTGTCGTGGGAGGCCCTGGAGCGATCCGGAATCAACCCTGGCGGGTTGCGGGGCAGCGCTACTGGTGTGTTTGCCGGAATCATTGCCCAGGGCTACGGCATGTTTGCTGAAGAGATTGAGGGCTACCGGCTGACCGGCATGACCTCCAGCGTCGCGTCGGGCCGCGTGTCCTACGTGCTGGGTCTGGAAGGCCCCGCGGTGTCGGTGGATACGGCTTGTTCGTCGTCGCTGGTCGCCTTGCACATGGCAGTGCAGTCGCTGCGGTCGGGGGAGTGTGACCTGGCCCTGGCCGGCGGTGCCACGGTCAACGCCACACCTACGGTTTTCGTCGAGTTCAGCCGGCACCGTGGCCTGGCTCCGGACGGCCGTTGTAAGGCCTACGCCGGGGCGGCCGACGGGGTCGGCTGGTCCGAGGGCGGGGCGATCCTGGTGGTGGAGCGGCTTTCGGATGCGCAGCGGTTGGGGCATCCGGTGTTGGCGGTGGTACGGGGTTCGGCGGTGAACCAGGACGGCGCCTCCAACGGGTTGACGGCGCCCAATGGTCCTTCCCAGCAGCGGGTGGTGCGGGCGGCGCTGGCCAATGCGGGATTGTCGGCGGCCGACGTGGATGTGGTCGAGGGCCACGGCACCGGGACCATGCTGGGTGATCCCATCGAGGCTCAGGCGTTACTGGCCTCTTATGGCCAGGGGCGCACTCGACCGCTGTGGTTGGGGTCGATCAAGTCGAACATGGGTCACACCCAGGCCGCCGCCGGCGTCGCGGGTGTGATCAAGATGGTGCAGGCGATGCGCCACCAGGTGTTGCCGGCGACGCTGCACGTGGATGTGCCTTCTCCACATGTGGATTGGTCGGCGGGGTCGGTCGAGTTGTTGTCGCAGGCGCAGCCCTGGCCCGAGTCGGAGCGCAGCCGTCGCGCGGCGGTGTCGTCGTTCGGGATCAGTGGCACCAACGCGCACGTGATCATCGAGTCGGTGCCGGCCGAAGAGCCCCGGGAGGCTACCCCGGTGCGGTCAGCGGTGCCGTGGGTGATTTCGGCCAAATCGGCTTCGGCGTTGACGGCTCAGGCGGCCCGGTTGGCCGAGTACATAAGTGCCCGTCCCGGCCTGGATATCGCCGACGTCGGCTGGTCGTTGGCTGGCCGTACCACCTTCGACCATCGCGCCGTTGTCATCGGCGGTGACCGCCAGCGGTTGCTGGCCGGCTTGGGCGAGCTGACCGACGATCTATCGGGTGAAGTCATCCGCGGCGTGGCCCAGCCCGCCGGCAAGTCCGTCTTCGTCTTCCCGGGCCAAGGCTCGCAATGGGTCGGGATGGGTGTCGAATTGCTTGACACCGCACCGGTATTCGCGCAGCAGATCGAGGCGTGCGCGCAGGCGTTCGCCGAATTCGTCGACTGGTCGCTGACTGACGTGCTTCGTGGCATACCGGGCGCGCCCGGTATGGATCGCGTCGACGTCGTGCAGCCGGTGCTGTTCGCGGTGATGGTGTCGCTCGCCGAATTGTGGAAGTCGGTCGGAGTGCGTCCCGACGCCGTCATCGGTCATTCGCAAGGCGAAATCGCC
>JAVROZ010000143.1:0-12023 GCA_032162485.1 Mycobacterium sp. | reverse complement strand
GCTTCTCCGCGTCGGTTTGGGCCGTGACCAGCAGTTGGTAGTTCTTTACATATTGCTGCTCGATCGTCGAACCGCCGCGGGTGTCGGAATCGCCCGACGCATAGCCGGCCAGACCGGTCAGAGTGCCCTTCCAGTCCACACCGTTGTGATCGGCGAACCGTTTGTCCTCGATGGACACGATTGCCAGCTTCATGGTGTTGGCAATCTTGTCGGAGGAGACCTCGAACCGGCGCTGCGAGTAAAGCCACGCGATCGTGTTGCCCTTCGCGTCGACCATGGTCGACACCGCCGGAACCTGTCCTTCGAGAAGTTGGGCGGAGCCGTTGGCGACAACTTCGGAGGCGCGGTTCGACATCAGCCCAATGCCACCGGCGAAAGGGAACATCAGCGCGGTGGCGACGATGCTGGCGAGCACACAGCAGCCTGCAAGCTTCAGCAGTGTGAGCGCGACCGGGGGGCGTTCGGACATGCGTACTAGAGTAGCGACCCCTCGTTAGGCCACCGCGCCGCGCGGGCGGAAAGAAATTCTTTAGCAGGTGCAGTACCGGCTCGCCAGCCGGAGCGGAGGCTCTATTTACGGCGACGTCACTGGTCAGAGCGCCAAAAAGGGACAAGCGGGACCTGTTTTGCCCGGCCGCCCGGTACAAGACGGGACACCCGTCCCAGAAAAACCGTTATCGTACTGTTGCGCAATTGCCATCTGACCTTCTAACTTAGATACGCAGTGAGATTCAGGTAACACCGATGCGCACGGTGTGGCGCAAATCGCAGCATCGGCTGGCACCGAGTAGGGGCGGTCGCCTAGCGGCCGAGTAGAAAGGGGTCAGCTCGTGTCAGGTATGCGTCCGGGCGCTCGGAAGACCAACCTCACGTCCACAGGGAATCTCCTTCGCAGCGTCGAGGCCGAGGAGCGCATCACCTGGGTGTCGCAGGCATTGTGCCGGGCGACGGACCCCGACGAGCTGTTCGTACGCGGAGCGGCGCAGCGTAAAGCCGCAGTGATCTGCCGGCATTGCCCGGTAATGCAGGAGTGTGGCGCCGACGCTTTGGACAACAAGGTCGAATTCGGCGTGTGGGGCGGCATGACCGAGCGTCAGCGTCGGGCTCTACTCAAGCAACACCCTGACGTGGCGTCCTGGTCGGACTACTTCGACAAGCGCAAGCGCCGCAACATCATCTGAGAACGCTCGCCGCGGCTGTGCAGCCGACGATCCCTATTTGCGTTTCTGTTGCAACGTAGCCTGCCGCATTACTCTCTCGCTGCGTATCTCCGCAGCTCAAAATGGGTTATGCGACTGTCATACAAATGTCCGGTTCTGAGTGCTAGTGCCTGCGCGTCGAATCCTCCATGTGCACCGCATTCGCGTATTTCCCGGGGCTTGGTCGATCGGGGTCAAGCCCCCTGAGTAATACCGCCACCGGCAGCGCTCATATTTACTTTTCTGTTACAGCTTAGACAGGCGCAGTTTCTGTTCGACGCTATCTATGCAGCTCAGGGGCTATGTTGGGCCGCTGCAATCACGCCCGAAATTTCGTCGCCGTTGAATCGGCGTCAATAACGCGGCTGTGAGTCCGCGTCGCCGCAGGTCAGAGACCTACTCGCGGTGAGCTCGCTGCTTGCGAGATCAAGCCGACGTGATCTGGTCGGCAAGTGCTCGCAGGGCTTCCAAGTCGGAAACGTCGAACGGCAGCGACGGCACGCCAACGATCGGCACGTGCGGATTGGCTCCGGTGAACCGCGACAACAGCCGGATCTCCCGCTTGGCCGTCTGCGCCCGGTCGGAGTGGATCTGTAGGACGGCCGCCACCAACGACGCCGCCCCCGGATCGGCGCCGTCGGCCCCGACTTTGTCGGTGGCCTCGATGGCACGCTCTACGGGCAGCGAGCACAACATCGGATGGGTGCGGTTCAAGACCAACCCAGCCAGCGGCATCCCTTCTTGGGACAGCCGGTCAACGAAGAATGATGCCTCGCGCAGCGCGTCGGGTTCGGCGGCCGAAACAACCACGAATTGGGTGCCGCGCCGCTTCAACAGTGCGTAGGTGCGGTCGGCCTTCTCGCGAAAACCGCCGAACGTCGCATCGAGTGACTGCACGAACGCGGCCGCGTCCCCGAGCATCTGGGAGCCGAGAATCGTGGACATCGCCTTCATGGCCAGACCCATCGCGCCGGTGACCAGCCGACCGAATCCCCGCCCGGGAGCGAGTAGCAGCCGCCACAACCGGCTGTCCATGAAGCTGCCCAGACGTTGCGGGGCGTCCAGAAAATCCAACGCGTTGCGCGACGGAGGGGTGTCCACCACCACCAGGTCCCAACGGTCCTGGGCCAACAGCTGACCCAGCTTCTCCATGGCCATGTACTCCTGCGTGCCGGCCAGCGAGGTGGCGACTGTCTGGTAGAACTGGTTGTCCAGAATCGACTGTGCGCGATCGGATCCCGAGTACTGGACCACCATTTCGTCGAAGGTACGGCGCATGTCAAGCATCATCGCGTGCAGCTCGCCGGTAACCTCCGGCGCTAGCGGCACACGTTGCGGCGTGTTACCAAGATCGTTGACTCCCAACGCTTGTGCGAGTCGCTTGGCCGGATCGATCGTCAAAACGACTACGGTGCGGCCATATTCGGCCGCGCGCAACGCAATCGCCGCCGCGGTGGTGGTCTTGCCAACGCCCCCAGCCCCGCAGCACACCACCACGCGGTTGGTCGTGTCCGCCAGCAATGCCGCCATATCAAGGACTTCCGGCTTGTGCGGCTGCGGCGTAGTCATCGAACCCCCTGTTGGGCAAGTACTTCCGAGAGCTCGTACAAGCTGCCCAGGTCCACGCCGTCGGAGATCGTTGGTAACTCCAGTCGCGGAACCTGCAACGCGTCGAGCTGTTGCGCGTTCTCGGACCGCGCCGCGATCCGGGTGGCGTGCTGGATGGTCTCAGTCAACAGGCCTGCGAAATCCGCGTCGTCGAGCTCTATCCCAGCCGCTGCCAAACCGGACCGTACCGAGTCTGCGTCGATGACACCCTCGGTGGCCTTCGCCAGATCGCCGGGATCGAGGTAGGCAGGGATATTGCGATTCACGATGACACTGCCGATCGGCAATTCCATCTCGGCGAGTTCCTCGATGGCTTCGAGGGTCTCCTGCACCGGAAGCGCTTCCAGCAAGGTCACCAGGTGGATGGCGGTCTGGTCGGAGTGCAGCAGCTTGACCACCCCCTCGGCCTGGGAGTGCACCGGTCCGCCCTTGGCTAGACTCGACACCGCTTTGGTGACGTCCAGGAAGCGGGCGATGCGGCCCGTCGGTGGGGCGTCGACGACGATCGCGTCGTACAGCGGCTGGCGGTTTTTGTCGACCCGGATCACCGTCTCCTTGATCTTGCCGGTGAGCAATACATCGCGCAGGCCGGGCGCGATCGTCGTCGCGAACTCGATCGCACCGATGCGCCGCATTGCCCGGCCCGCGATGCCCAGGTTGTAGAACATGTCGAGGTATTCCAGGAACGCGGCCTCGAGTTCGATCGCCAGCGCATTGACCTGGCCGCCGCGCTCGGCGGTCGCGATCTTCAGCTCCTTATAGGGCAACGGCGGGACATCGAAGAGCTGCGCAATCCCTTGGCGCCCTTCGACTTCGACCAGCAGGACTTTGCGCCCGCCTGCGGCCAGGGTCAACGCCAGCGCGGCCGCGATCGTCGACTTTCCGGTACCGCCCTTGCCAGTCACAAAATGGAGGCGGGCCTTCGACAGGCGCGACGGCCACCCGACGGAACTACCGCCGCTAGATGTGTTTGCCACTATCGCATGCTAGCCCTACCGGTTTCGCCGGCTACCGGCCTGGCCGGAGCTGGTCAACTCCGGCCGATAAGCTCGCGGCATGACCCAACCCACCACATGGGAGTACGCAACGATTCCGCTGCTCACCCACGCCACCAAGCAGATCCTCGACCAGTGGGGCGCCGATGGCTGGGAGCTGGTGGCCGTGCTGCCTGGGCCCACCGGCGAGCAGCACGTCGCTTACCTGAAGCGCCCGAAATAGGGGGCTGGGCGGATGAGCGCCAAAGCTCGCCTTGAAGAACTAGGCATCAAGCTTCCGCAGGTGGTCGCGCCGCTGGCGGCCTATGTTCCCGCGGTGCGCACCGGCAACCTCGTTTACACCGCCGGCCAGCTGCCGTTCGTGGACGGCAAATTGCCCACCAACGGCAAGGTCGGGACCGAAGTCACCCCCGAGGTCGGCAAGACGCTCGCGCGGGTCTGTGCGCTCAACGCGCTCGCGGCGGTGGATGCGCTGGTCGGTCTGGACTCGGTGACTCAGGTGGTCAAGGTTGTCGGCTTTGTCGCATCCGCACCGGGATTCAATGGCCAGCCGGCCGTCATCAACGGAGCCTCCGACCTGTTCGCCGAGGTGTTCGGCGACAACGGCGCGCATGCCCGTTCGGCGGTCGGCGTGTCCGAGCTACCGCTGGATGCTCCGGTGGAGGTCGAATTGATCGTGGAGGTCGGCTAGCGTCCGATGTCCGAGACAGCTGAGTCGCTGACCCATCCCGCATACGGTCAGTTGCGGGCAGTCACCGACACCGCGTCGGTCCTGTTGGCCGAGACTGCCGGTCTGATGACCCTGGAAGGCACCAACACCTGGGTGCTGCGCGGCCCGCGCAGTGACGAGTTGGTGATAGTCGATCCCGGGCCCGGCGACGACCAGCACATCGACCGGCTGGGTGCGCTGGGGCGCATCGCACTGGTGCTCATCAGCCACCGGCATATCGACCACACCGACGGCATCGACAAGCTGGTCGAGCTAACCGGAGCTCCGGTACGCGCGGCGGATCCGCAGTTTCAGCGCGGCGATGGGGTGACGCTGACCGATCGCGAAGTCGTCGACGCCGCCGGATTGAAAATCACTGTGCTGGCCACGCCCGGCCATACCGCCGACTCGCTGTCGTTTGTGCTTGAGGACGCCGTGCTGACAGCCGACAGCGTGCTGGGCCGCGGCACCGCCGTCCTCGATAAGGACGACGGCAACCTGACCGACTACCTGGAATCTCTACAGCGCCTGCGCGGGCTCGGGCGTCGCACGGTATTGCCCGGGCACGGGCCCGAACTCGGCGACTTGGCGACTGTTGCGCAGGAGTATCTGGTGCACCGGCACGAGCGACTGGAGCAGGTGCGCTCGGCATTGCGGGAACTCGGGGAGGACGCCGGCGCCCGGCAAGTCGTCGAACACGTTTATACCGATGTCGACGAGAAGCTCTGGGATGCCGCCGAGTGGTCGGTGCAGGCGCAACTGAACTATCTGCGCCAAGACTGAGTCGGTTGCAAGGCGCGCTCGCGACATCCTGTGTGCGTTGACGGCGTTGAGTGCGCCGCCAGGGCGGGCGAAGCCGCCAATCCCCGCCGCACGTGCGCACTGAAAGCCCTCAGTGCGCACTCGATGCATGGTTAGCCACTGCGCGGCCCGCGCGCGCTTACCTCGCTCGGCGGGCCAGACGTTCGGAGTCGGAGATGAGCACGCTCTTGCCTTCCAACCGAATCCAGCCGCGGTGGGCGAAGTCGGCCAGTGCTTTGTTCACCGTCTCCCGGGAAGCGCCCACCAGCTGGGCGATCTCCTCCTGAGTCAGGTCGTGGGTGACCCGCATGGCGCCACCCTCCTGGGTGCCGAACCGCTGAGCGAGCTGCAGGAGCTGCTTGGCCACCCGACCGGGTACGTCGGTGAAGATCAGGTCGGCCAGGTTGTTGTTGGTGCGGCGCAGCCGGCGCGCCAACACCCGCAGTAGCTGCTCGGCGATCTCGGGACGGTCGGCGATCCACGCCCGCAGCGCGTCGCGGTCCATCGACACCGCCCGCACCTCGGTGATCGTCGTCGCGCTCGACGTCCGTGGGCCCGGGTCAAAGATCGACAGCTCGCCGAACATGTCCGACGGGCCCATGATCGTCAGCAGGTTCTCTCGCCCGTCCGGGGATCGGCGACCAATCTTCACCTTGCCGCCGACGATGATGTACAGCCGGTCACCCGGCTCCCCTTCAGCGAAAACGGTGTGTCCGCGAGGGAAGTCGACGGGCTGTAATTGCTTGGTCAGCGCGGCGACCGCGCTGGGTTCAACCCCTTGGAAGATTCCTGCTCTTGCCAGGATCTCGTCCACGTTGCCTCTTCAACTTTCCACGGAGTGATGCGGGCAGCAGCCCTGTGACAGCCGTCACGAGTTCAAACGTAGGCCAATTCGTGCGGCCTGCCAACGCTACACACGATTAACGTGTCGAGTCACTGGAAACTGCGTATTGGTCCGGTAGTGCCCGTGGATGCGCGTAGGCAGGCCCGATTCGATACGACCGACGACATCAGCGGCAAAGAACGTCTCGGCGTGATGCCGTCCGGTCAGAGCCTTGGCGTGCGGGGCCGCGGCCAGTTCCAGAGCCTGGCGACGATGCAGATATTCCAACGCGTCCGGCATTCCGTCCCGGGCCAGCGTGTGGACATCGACGGCCTCTGCCTGATCGAGAAACTTCGCGACGTCGGTGGCCGTCACTGTGTCATGGGCAAGGGCCTTCTCCAGCCGCCCGAGCCCGAGCGTCGCCAGCATCAGCAACGCCGGAATGCAGGCCACCAGCAACCACAACACAAAATGAGTAAACATGGCCAAGGTCTCAGCCAGATCACGAAATCAGTACTCTGTCGTAGGTGACAGCGGCTAAGTCGTCGGGGCGCTCCGAGTCCAAGCCAGCCCCGGCCGGCCCGGTTCTCGCCAAGCGGTTCGCCACTGAAACCCACACCGGGTTGGTGCGTCGTGCGCGAAGAATGAATCGCATGCTGGCACAAGCATTTCCGCACGTCTATTGCGAACTGGACTTCACCTCGCCGCTCGAACTGGCGGTCGCCACCATCCTTTCGGCGCAAAGCACCGACAAACGGGTGAATCTGACGACTCCGCCGGTATTCGTCAAATACCGGACAGCCCTGGATTACGCGCAGGCCGATCGGGAAGAGCTGGAGGCCTTGATCCGGCCGACGGGCTTCTACCGCAACAAGGCTTCCGCACTGATCGGGCTCGGCCAGGCGCTCGTCGAGCGGTTCGACGGCGAGGTGCCAAAGACCATGGACGAATTGGTGACGTTGCCTGGCGTCGGCCGCAAGACCGCCAACGTGATCCTGGGCAACGCGTTCGATATCCCCGGCATCACCGTCGACACACATTTCGGGCGCCTGGTCCGGCGGTGGCGGTGGACCGCCGAAGAAGACCCGGTCAAGGTGGAGCACGCCGTCGGTGCGCTGATCGAGCGCAAGGAATGGACGTTGCTCAGCCACCGAGTGATCTTTCACGGCCGCCGGGTGTGTCACGCCCGCAAACCGGCCTGCGGGGTCTGCGTGCTTGCCAAAGACTGTCCCTCCTACGGCCTCGGTCCCACCGAACCGTTGTTGGCCGCACCGCTGGTCCAGGGCCCGGAAACCGATCACCTGCTGGCCCTGGCCGGGCTTTAATCGCCCCGCATGAAGGCGCTCTCCGGCACGGCCCGCTGGACCATTGCGGTCCTGGCAGTGGTGGCCGCACTGGTGGTGGCGCTGGTGGCGCAACTGCGCGACGACGCCGCACCCTCGGCAACTACCCAGGCGCCGGTCCAGCGCGAACACCGCGATGCCGACACCCCGGCGGCGCTGGCCGGGCCCCGGCAGCAAGCCAACCTGCCGCCATGTCCAGGCACCGACGGCGGGCCGGGGGGTGCTGACGGTGCGCGCGCTTCGGCCGACTTGCGCGAAGTGGTGGTGGAATGTGCGGCGGACGGCGCGCCTGTGGACGTGGCGAAGGCGCTGGCCGGACGACGGGTGGTGGTCAACCTGTGGGCATATTGGTGCGCGCCTTGCACTGCCGAATTGCCCGCGATGGCCGAGTATCAACGTCGGGTCGGGTCCGAGGTGATGGTGATAACGGTGCATCAGGACGAGAACGAGGCGGCTGCCTTGGTGAGGTTGGCCGAACTGGGCGTTCGGCTGCCGACGCTGCAGGACGGGCGGCGCCGGGTGGCGGGGGCGTTGCGGGTCGCAAACGTGATGCCCACGACGGTGGTCCTGCGGCCGGACGGTACCGTTGCGCAGACCTTGCCGCGGGCCTTCGCCAGCGCAGAAGAGATTGCCGCGGCGGTCGGAAATGGGGCGGGGTGAGCGCAGAATCTGACACCCGCGGGGTGACGATGCGGGCGGCGCAGCAGCCCAAGGAGGAGAAGGGCAATTTCAGGCAAGTGAGGTACCGGTGAGTGCTGGGGGCACCGCGCGCAAGCGGGACATGGTCGCCCTGACTCCTGATGCCGGCCCGACTTGGTTGCGACCGCTGATCGACAACGTCGATCAGATACCCGACGCTTACCGTCGGCGCCTTCCGGCCGATGTTCTGGCGATGGTGACTGCGGCCAAGTCGGTAACCTCGCTCAGCGGCGGCGGACGTGACGCCGCCGTCTTGGTGCTGTTCTCGGGTCCGCCGGCCGGCCCGGATTCCGGCCCGACGCAAGGCAGCGTTCCCGACGACGCCGACCTCCTACTGACCGTGCGGGCCGCGACGCTGCGCCACCATGCCGGTCAGGCCGCCTTTCCCGGTGGCGCGTCCGACCCTGGCGACGCCGGACCCGTCGCCACCGCGTTGCGAGAGGCGCGCGAGGAGACCGGCATCGACGTCAACAGGCTGCACCCGCTGGCAACCATGGAGCGCACGTTCATTGCGCCGTCGCGCTTCCACGTGGTGCCGGTGTTGGCCTACTCGCCGGATCCGGGGCCGGTGAACGTCGTCAACGAAGCCGAAACGGCCATTGTGGCGCGGGTCCCGGTTCGCGCCTTCATCAACCCGGCCAACCGGCTGACGGTGTATCGCGGCGCACTGGGTCGCCGCTGGGCCGGACCGGCGTTTCTGTTGAACCAAATGCTGGTGTGGGGCTTCACTGGCCAGGTGATCTCTGCAATTCTCGACGTCGCGGGCTGGGCCCAGCCTTGGGACACTGATGATGTCCGCGAGTTGGACGACGCGTTGGTGCTGGTCGGCGGCTCAGATGGATTGCGGGGCGGTTTGCGGTGAATTCGATGACCCCGTCGCAGTGGCTGGACATCGCCGTCCTGGCGGTGGCCTTCATCGCCGCGATCTCCGGCTGGCGGTCGGGCGCCCTGGGTTCGGTGTTGTCGTTCGCCGGCGTGCTGCTGGGCGCGGTGGCCGGTGTGCTGCTGGCGCCACACATCGTCGGCCACATCGCCGCGCCGCGGGCCAAATTATTTGCGGCGCTGTTCCTGATTCTGGCGCTGGTGGTGGTCGGCGAGGTCGCCGGCGTGGTGCTGGGGCGGGCGGTTCGCAGTGCGATCCGTAACCGGCCGATCCGCACGATCGACTCCGTCATCGGAGTGGCTGTGCAGCTGATGGTGGTGTTGACCGCGGCCTGGCTGCTGGCGACGCCACTGACCCAGTCGAAGGACCAGCCCGAATTGGCCTCGGCGGTCAAGGGTTCCCGGGTGCTGGCGGCGGTCAATGACGTGGCGCCGACGTGGTTGAAGTCGGTGCCCAAACGGCTTTCGGCGCTGCTCAATACCTCCGGTCTGCCCGCGGTCCTGGAGCCGTTCAGCCGCACTCCGGTGATCCCGGTCGCCTCACCGGACCCGGCGCTGGCCAACAATCCGGTGGTGGTGGGCGCCGCGCCCAGCGTCGTCAAGGTCCGCAGCGTGGCTTCGAGCTGCCAGAAACTGCTGGAAGGCAGTGGATTCGTGATATCGCCCGACCGCGTGATGACGAACGCGCACGTGGTGGCTGGATCCAGCAGTGTGTCAATAGAGTCCAACGGCAAGGCGTTTGATGCCACGGTGGTGTCCTACGACCCAGCGGTCGACATCGCGATCCTTGCTGTTGCCGGGTTGCCTGCGACGCCGCTGGTCTTCGACGACACCCCGGCCAAGACCGGCACCGACGTGGTGGTGCTGGGCTATCCGGGTGGGGGCAACTTCACGGCCACCCCGGCCAGGATCCGCGAGGTCATCAAACTCAGTGGGCCCGACATCTATCGCAGCCCGCAGCCCGTCACCCGGGACGTGTACACCATCAGAGCCAATGTGGAACAAGGGGATTCGGGCGGCCCGTTGATCGATCTCGATGGCCGGGTACTCGGCGTGGTATTCGGCGCCGCCGTCGACGACCCGGACACCGGCTTCGTATTGACGGCTGAGGAGGTGGCCGGTCAGCTTTCCAAGATCGGCGCCACCCAGCGGGTGAACACCGGGGCCTGCGTCAGCTGACCCGTGGGTTGTGGACGTGCTCGAGGAACCGCATCAGGTGCCGGTTGATTTCCTCCGGCGCTTCCTCGTGGCTGAAGTGTCCTGCGCCGGAAACCGATATGTAGCGTCCGTGCGGCGCGTACCGCTGGGTGCGCTCGACCGGGTCGGCCAGGACGTAAGGGTCCGCTTCACCCCGAATGTGCAGCAGCGGCACGCCGAGTTGCTGATTCGTCGACTTGATGAACCGGTGGCCTTCGCGGCGTAGCTGGCTGCGCACCGCCCAACGCTGATACTCGAGTGCGCAGTGCGCGGCCCCCGGAATCTGGATGGCGCGGCGCAAATACGCAATATTTTGCGAGAAGTCTTCGGAGGCAGCCCATTTCGCGCTGCTGCGACTTCGGAAGAGGCGCTCGATCTCGGCGCCGTTATGTCTGGTCAGCACTCGCTCCGGCCACATCGGCGCCTGATAACGCAGCAGCGTCGGCAGCAGCGCGCGGCTCTGATCGCGGCGGGTGAGGATGGATCGTCGCAAAGCGGCCGGGTGCGGTGAGCTGATGACGGCGATGGCGCGCACCAGGCGCGAATGCAACAGTGCGGTGGTCCAGCAGGCCAGCCCGCCGTCGGCGTGCCCGATCAGCGTGGCCGACGAATGTCCCAGCGCGCGAATGAGTCCGGCCGTATCGCCGGCCAGCGTCCAGCCGTCGTATCCGCGGGGTGGTTTGTCGCTACCGCCGTAGCCGCGCAAGTCGACCGCGACCAGTCGGGAGCCGGTCAGGGTACGTAACTGATGGCGCCAGGACCACCAGAACGAGCCGAACCCGTGCAGCAGGATGACGAGCGGGCGTGCGGTGGCGGGGCCCACAGCATCGCCCGTGGCATCGGCGGCGGCCCCTGGTAGTGCCTCGACCACATGGAACCGAATGCCGTTGGCGTGCACGTCCAGATGGCGCCAAGGCCCGTCGATGCGGGCCATCGACGGATCTGGAGCCGGCATCTACCAACCCGAGGGATCGCTGGGTGTTTTGGTGTCAGCGGTGAGCGCTTTCGGCGCCTCGGCCTTCTCGTGGCCGGGGGCGAAGGCGGTGCGTGCCTCTTTGACCGATTCGATGGTCTTCTGGGGTCCGCGGATCCGGCGGACTTTCAGGAAACCAAACAGCGCCAGCACGATGGTGACGACGACCATGATCCCGAACACGATCAGGAATGCCGCCCAGCGCCACAGCCAGTTGTCGAGCAGTTCGGCGAGGAAGAAGAACAAGAAGAACGTGGAGTAGAACAGCACCACCAGCGCCGAGATGAAGAAGACGCTGCCGGTCAGGCCTTTCTTGACGTCGCGGGTGATCTCGGCGCGGGCCAACTCGACCTCGGCGCGTACCAGTGTCGACATCTGCGCTGTCATATCTTTGATCAGCTCACCGACCGACGGATCGCCCGCCCTGGCATGGGGGTCGGCCAGCGGGATCGTGGTCAGCGTGCTCGGCACACCGTTCTTGCGGTCAGGTTTGCTCACAGACGGTCCTCTCCGTTGCAACGCCCCTTGGAGCTCCGGTGGCGCGTCAGTCGTCGCGGTTCATGTTGCCATGTGACCCCATGCCGTACGAGCCCAGCCAAAGCCCGAGCTGATGCGGCCGAATCAACTCGTTAATTGACGTTCACGGCGAAGTGAAACAGCCTCGGACGTGACACGCTGATCCTCTACACTTGCGCACTGTTCTCTACATCTCTCTCCAATCTCTCCCACGTTCGACGATCCGACAGGAGTATCACTTTGCAGAAGGCTCCTCGCGGTTTTGCCGCGGCCACCAT
>JAVROZ010000142.1:0-4261 GCA_032162485.1 Mycobacterium sp. | reverse complement strand
TCGGCGCCGGATACTTCTGAAATGACAGCGCCACAGACGATTTCGCTCAAAGCGAATTAAGGCTGTATTCCCGACCTCGACCGTCGCGCGTCCAAAGCACGCCATCGGGGGCACTGGGTCCATCCTTGATGAGTTCGCGTTTGAGGATCTTGTTCGTTGCGGTTCGCGGTAGCGCGGCATTGATTCGTATGAATCGAGGCCAGGCCTTCGGCGACAGGTCCGGCTGGGCGGCAAGGAATTCGCCAAATTGGTTCGGCGACAACGTTGCTCCGTTGTTGAGCACTATGGCCGCCATCACCTGGTCGCCGACATCCTCGGCGGGAACGGCATACACCGCTACGTGATTGATCGCGGGCAGGCGTTGCAGGATGCGCTCGATCGGACCGGCCGCGAGGTTCTCCCCGTCCACGCGCATCCAGTCCGCGGTGCGCCCCGCGAGGAAAATCCAGCCGTCGGCGTCACGGTAGGCCAGATCGCCGGACCAGTACATGCCGTTTCGCATCCGCTCGGCGGTGGCGGCCGAATCGTTGTAGTAGCCGGTGAACCCACCGGCACCGTAGGTGTTGACCAGCTCCCCCACAGCTTCGTCGAAGTTCGACAGCGCACCATGCTCGTCGAAAATCGCCGGCGCACATTCGGTCACGGTCGCCCAGTGATAGACGCTGACGCCCGGATATCCCTTGCCGATCGACCCCGGCGGGGTGCCGTCCTCGCGCATCACGACGACAGCGAACTCGCTGGAACCGAAGCTGTCTACCACCCGGCAGCCGAAACGTCTTGCAAAATCGTCGATATCGCGCTCGGTGGCCTCGTTGCCGAATGCTGCACGCAGCGTGTTCTGTGCATCGTCGGGCCGTTCCGGGGTAGCCAGCACCAGCGCCAGGGGCTTGCCGACATAGTTCATATACGTCACGCCGTAGCGCCGGATGTCCGATAGGAACCGCGACGGTGAGAACTTGGCCGGCACCATCACCGCACCCGCCGCGATCGCCACCGCCCAGCCTGCCGCCACACCGTTGGAATGAAACAGCGGCATCGCCAGATAGCACACATCCTCGGAAGTGAGCGCGAACCGCTCGACCAGGCTGGCGCCACACATCACCGCCATCGCGTGTGCAAACCGCACCGCCTTGGGATCACCACTCGTGCCAGAGGTGAAGATCATCGTCACCGGATCGGCACCGTGGACCTCGCGCGGCGCCAGGGGTCCCGCGGCCCCCACCCCGTCACGATATCTGGGCCCATCAATCTCTAGAACGGTCACGCCGGCCAGGTCGAGACCGTCGAGCAGACGTAGATGTTCGGCGTCGGCAAGCACAAATCGGCAATCGGCCCTGCGGATGTCGGCAGCGAGTCCCTCCCCGCGGCGCGTCGTATTGATGCCACACAGCACATACCCGCCGAGCGCGGCTGCCGCCATGGACCGCAGCATCGCCGGCGAATTGCCGAGCAGCGCCCCGACGTGCATTGGGCGACCAGGGTCCCCTTCGTCCAAAAGGGTCAAGAGGAAAGAAGCCTCCGCCGATGCCTCGCACAGGTGCTCACGCCAGGTCCACGTCCGATCACCATGGCGCACCGCGAGGTTGTCATCTTCCATACGGGACCGCAACAGCTGCTGCACTGTCTCATACATCGTTAGCTACCTGCATCTTTCGTGTAGCGCAGCAGGGTGACCGGCTGGTCGGGAACGTCGCTGAACACCGGGGCAACCCGCATGCCGATGCGGATGTCCTCCGGTTCGATCTCGACCAATTCGGTGCTGACCCGCGGACCGACGTCCCATTCGACGACTGCCAGAAGTTGCGGCACCTGATCCGACCACGGCGGTCCGGTCGGGCGACGCGCGACGGTATAGGTGTACAGCGTCCCGGCGCCGTCGATCTCACGCCACTCCAGGTCGTCGGCCAATGTGCCGGGAGCCAGCGTCCGCGGATAGAAGATGTACTTTCCCGCCGACGGAGAATACTGAATCAGGATCCGGTGCTCGCGCAGCGCATCCCAGAACGGCTGGGACACCGGTGTCGGCTCGGGCAGCGGGCGTTGATCGCTCACTTCAGTCGCCTCCCAGCACAAGGGCGACCTGCTCGCTCATGATGCCGCCGTTGCCGGTGACGAACGCCGTGTTGCAGTCGCGTACCTGCGCGTAGCCGGCGCGTCCCATGATCTGGCGGGCCCCGTCGACTACGTGGTGCATGCCGCCGGCCATGCCGGCCTGGCCGTAGGAAAGTTGGCCGCCCGCGGTATTGACCGGGAAGTCGCCCCGGAACGTCAGGTCGTGCTCGGTCAACCACCTCATGCCCTCGCCCTTGCCGCAGAACCCGGCGTCCTCCAACGTCATCAGCACGGTAATCGTGTAGCAGTCGTAAATCGATGCCACGTCGATGTCGTCGCGATCCAGATGCGCCATGCTGAAAGCTTTTTCGGCGGCCCGGGCGATCGGCGTGTGCAGCAGATCGTCGGCATAGGTGGGGGTTTTGAACCGGATATGCTCGCCGAAGCCCGTGATCCAGACGGGTCGGTGGCGTCCGCGGCGCGCAACGTCGGCGTTGGCGACGAGGACCCCGGTGCCACCCTGGACGCGCATCACGGTTTCCAGCATGTGGATGGGGTCGGCGATCACCGGACTGTTCAGCACGTCGTCGACGGTGATCGGCTTGCCGTGGAACACCGCGCCGGGATGGGCGCACGCGTTGGTCCGCTGCTGCACCGCGATACTGGCCAGAGCTCTTGCATCGTAAGTGTATTCGGCCGCATATCGTTGGGCGATCTGAGCGTATGGGCCGTTCTGGCCGACGTTGCCATATGGGATCTCGAACTCGGCCTGCGGTGAGCCGTAGTTGTTGCTGGAGGCCCCGTACCAGCCCAGGGTGCGCGCGGGCCGCTGCTCGGAGCGCGGGATTTCCAGCGATCCCGGCACCACCGCCAGCACCGCATCGCAGATCCCCAATTCGACCGCTGCTGCGGCTCGCCAGACCATGCCGGCCGCGGTCGCACCGCCAAGGTCGACCCGGTCACCGAAGTCCACTGGTAGGCCAAGGTATTCCGACAGCGTGGCGGGTGCGAACATGTCCGACTCCGCGATGCCGTGGCACGACAGGCCGTTCACCACACCGGGATCCACCCCGGCATCCTCGATCACCAATTTCGCCAGCAATGCGTACTGGTCCAGGGTGAACGACGGCGGTCGACTCTGGCGGCGTTCGGCCGGCAGCTCCGCGATGCCGACGATGGCGGCCTCGCCGCGCAGCCCGGTCACGGGTTGCCCCGATGCGGCAACGAGACGGTCGCGGTGCCCGGCATTATTACGTCGTCGCCGCGGCGGCAGAAGATGTCCAGATCGATCAGATCCGTGGAACGCTTGCCGGTGACCACACCACCGAAGGTGAGTTGCTGGCCGGGGTAGGCGATCGCGCGGTTCTGCACCCCGAACGCCACCAATCGGCCGGCGCCGCCGATCCAGTCGGTGAGCGACCGCGACAGCAATGCGGCCTGCAGCGGCCCCTGGACGAGCACGTTGTCATAGCCTTCAACGTCGCGCGCCCATTTCTTGTCGTAATGGATGCGATGCCCGTTGTAGGTTGCGGCACTGAAGAAGAACATCTGGATCTCGCTAACGGAGACCGTTAAAACCGGTGTCATGTAACCGGTTTCGACGTCTTCGAAATACACCTGGCCGGTCATGCCGGCCTGGCGATCATCGACATGGCTGCTTCAGCAACCAATTCGCGCTGCTGGTTGCGGTATTCGCCGCGCCACGTCACCAACACGAATCGTCCCGATCTGCCTTGCTTCTCGACGATCGACTCGATGGTGCGCACCATTTCAATCTCGTCGCGGTGATAGGCGGGCAGGTGGAAGGTGGTGCTCTCGCCGCCGGCCATTCGCCGTGGCGCGCGGGGAAACGCCAAGCTGCCGGTCACGGCTCCGGAGGATCCGTCGGGTCGCAGGTCGCCGAGCGCGCTGACGCCGAGGATGGCGTACTGCAGGAAAAGCGGTGGGCAGATGACGTCGTGGTAGCCCTGCGCCCGAGCGTATTCGGCGTCGAACCACAGTGGGTTGTGGTCATCGACCGCTGCCGCCCAGCGCTGCCAGTCGCGCTTGATCACCTCGCCGGTAGCGGTGGCGACGACTGTGCCGACCCGCGCTGCCGATTCGGCATCGATGAGACTCTCGTCAGTTTCGGACGTCACTGGCCCTTCTCCCAATCCATCTCCGCGTCAAGCCACGTCGCGGCGACGTCGGCTCCCCCGCCCAAAGTCGA
>JAVROZ010000141.1:0-3640 GCA_032162485.1 Mycobacterium sp. | reverse complement strand
CCGCGGTTGGGCACGGCGTCCACCAAGACCAGCGTGTCCCAGTCCTCCAGCAGGTCGTAGGCCAGGTGCATGCCGCTGATGCCGTAGTCGATGACGCGCAGATTAGCATCTTCCGACGGTATCTCGGCGTGCCGAATCACCTCGGAGCCGAACCCGTCGTCGCCCAGGAAGATGTTGCCGATACCGGCCACCAGGATGCGTGCTGCCATCAAGTCATCCGATGGCGGCTACATGCGGCGGAGCTTGAGGTAACGCTTGGCATCGGGGAGCGATGCCACGCCCATCACCACCGCTGCCGTGAGGACCAATCCGAGCAGGGCAACGAAGACCCAACCTAAGATGTCCATGACGAATTCCTTTCGTTGGATGATGTTTGTGCCACTTCCAGTGGCTCGATCTCGTCGGGCGAGAAATAGAGATAGCGGCCGTACCACTCGTGCAGATCGGCGGCCGGGTCGTCTTCCACTACCACCGCGACGTGCTTGTTGCCCTCGACGTCCTCATGAACCGAGGTGACGCGGGCGATCTTGCCGGCCACGAAGATGTCCTGCGCGTCGGCGTTGCGCCGGGGCCGCAACCGGACACGGCTGCCCCGCGAGATTCGCACCCCGTGCACCAGGACAGCGTCGATATCGGGTTGAACCGCATTGTCGGCCAACGGGTCCCACCAGTCGACACCTTCCGGAATCTCCGGAACCAGGCCGCCTCCCAGGCTGTCGCGAATTATCGGCGCGTGCGGGTCCCGCAGCACGCCATGCAGACGCGCCATCGCCTCGGGAGACATGGCGTCGCACTGGTCGATGATCTGAGCGGCTCGCGGATCGGTGGCACGGGCCTGTGCCTTCTCCTCGTCGGTCATTGTCATCACCCGCAGCGTCAGAATCTCGTCGATCTCCGTGCAGTCGAACAGCGCCGTATTGCTCTGCTCGGCGACTTCGGGGTGGTCGTACAGGATGATGGGCGACACCAGCAGGATGTCCCGGATTCCGGGCGGGCCGGCCAGCACTGGGAAGCAACGGTGCTGGTTGCACCGGGACGCTGCATCGACCGCCACGGGTGGCGGTTCGAGCAGCGAGATGAACTCACCATCAACAACTTCAGCAACGACATGACATCCGATCATCGACCGGGCGATCACCGAATCCTTATCATCCACCGCGACATCCACCGCAGCGCTGACATTGCTGACCCGGACCGAGACCCGGCGCAGCGCGCCGTCCGCTTCGCTGGACATGACCAGTTCGCCGCGCACCTCCTGCCGTTCGCGGACCAGTCGGCCCCCGTCGAGCATCTCGATATCTGTCCCCGCCGGCGCCACCACCGGCAGGATCCATTGCGCCGGAGCGTCGAGGGCAAGCGGGCCGAAGGGAAGTTCGCATTCGACCGCTTCGTCCCACGTCGTCCACGAGCCGGACGACGTGGTCAGTTGCTCAACGGATTCGAAGTCGCCGCCCGCGACTTCCCGTTCGGCCCGGCGGCGTTGCAATTGCAGGAATCGCACCACGACGGTGATCGCCCGGGTCGAATCGACCAGAAACTGCGCCGCCAGCGTGTCGTCTTCACCCAGACCGGCCTCGGCCGCACCGGGTGGCCCCAGAACGCCGAATTGCCAACGCGACTGGTTCTTGCTTGACGTTCCGCGGTACGGGTAGAGCAGGTAGCCCTCGTAAAGCACCGCGTCGGCGACGGCGCGGGCCCGGTGCCAGCTGGAAGACGTGGAGCTCATGGGGAGGCGGCCTCCCGCTGTGACGCCTCGGTCAACAGCGTCGTCACCGCATGATCGAGGTCGAGCATCCCGTTGGCGGACTTATAACCGGCCAGTGCGGCGACGGTTTCGTGATTCAACCGCACCCACCCGCTGTTCGGATAGTGCTGGGCAATCAGGTCACGCCAGACCGTGACCGGCATGTCGTAGCGATCCTCGCAGTCCCAGGACACCTGCTGAACCGAGAAGCCGCGTTCAGACTTGACGAAAATCGTTCCGCTGAACAGGAATTGCAAGGGTAGGGTGCCGCCGCGCAGCGCATGGAAGTATTTGGCCGCGGTGACTTCGAAGTCGTAGGTGCACTCCAGCGGCAGTCCCACGGTCTTGTTGCCGGCAAAACCGGGCACCATCGCGGCGCAGTGCTGCCAGAGGAAGGTGCGTTGGGTGGTCGCCCAGCGGGTACGAGGCCCGAACAGATCGATCAGCCCGGCGGCTTCGTCGTCGGAGTACGAGCGCCGCAGCGGCTCGATACGAACCTGGCATCGTAATGCGATGGCGTGCACCGGGTCGTCACTGCCGATCGCGATACCGACATGGGCGGTCAGCACCGGGGTGACGGCATAGGGTTCGGGCGCCACGTCGAGTACCGCGAACGTCACGTCCAGCGGCTGCTCGGTCATCGCGGCTTCTCCCGGGCGCGTTTGGCGACTTGGGAAAAAAAGCTGTCGATGAACTCCCGCGCCTGCTGTCCACCGTCGAACCCGTGCCACAGCATGCGCAACCGGCCGACGAACTCGTAGCAGGCATCGATGGGGACGAGATACGTTTGCGGCTGCGCCGATTCGGCGGCGTCACTGTCCGCACTGTCCGGCACCCGGACCAGCAGAGCCTCCACATCGTCGACGAGCAGGCCGACTCGCTCGTCGGCGCCACTGATGGCGCTCCAGGCGTCCAGATCGAGCTCGGATTCGGTGGCGCCCGCCGGACCTGGGTAGAACGCGACAGTGCGACCGAGGTCGGAGTTCTTGAAGAAGAAGGCCACGCCGACCGGGATCTGCAACGCCTCCCACGCACGGCGATCCAGCGCGAACTGCGGGAAGGCCAGATAGCGGTCGGGCACCGCGCGGTAACGCAGTTCAGCGCTGGAGTCAGTGAACAGCAGATAGCAACCGCGGCAAACGCACATCAGTTGCCGACCGGCCACATTCACCACGTGCTGATGCTCGTCTGCGATTGTCTCCGAGCACATCTCGCACCGTTCGCCGACCGGCTCGGGGGGCCGCCGATCGGATCTGATGCGGGACAGGACGTCATAGGGACTGGTCATGCCGGCACCCCCGTCGCCTCGGGGCGCAGAGCTATCGACAGCACGCCGTCGCGGGCCAACAGCGGGAGCGGATCGAGGTGGTATTCAGACTGGCCGTTGCTCCCCACGCCCGCACCGGCATGCACCACGTCGAAATGTGTGCGACAGCGCGGACAACGCATCAGAAAGTCGGACAACACCGCGCCCGCCAGTGAGTCGTCGCAGACCGGGCAGTGGTCGCGGTAAGCGAAGGTGTCGTCGCCAACGCGGCACGCCAGCAGCGCGGTCTCGCCGAGTAGGAAGCCGGCCACCTCACCGGACTCCAAGCCGGCGAGCTCGGGCACCGGGTGCCAGCTGGCGGCACCGGTCGAGCCATTCGAATGCACATGAGCCATCAGCGATTCGACCGGAATAACGTTGGTGGTGCTCTGGGCCTCGGCTGCTACCACCTGGATCGAAGAGATCTCCGGCGCGGCCGCCCGCACCGCGTCTTCGACGGCCAGTTCCAGTGTCACCGCCGAAGACGGGCAGCTCTTGCAGCTGCCTTTAAAAGCCAACAGCACGCGAGCACCCTCGGGCCCGTCGGTGATCTCTATTAGATCGACGTCGCCACCATGGGAGCCCAGGTA
>JAVROZ010000140.1:0-8124 GCA_032162485.1 Mycobacterium sp. | reverse complement strand
CTGATCGCGGTGATCACCCTGGTGCTGATCTTCCTGCTGACTGGCAGCGTGGTCCTGCCGGTCAAGGCGATACTGATGAACACGCTGTCGCTGACCGCCGCGTTCGGTGCACTGGTCTGGGTGTTCCAGGAAGGGCACCTGGGCGGGCTGGGGACGGCGGCCACCGGCACGCTGGGTGTGCAACTTCCGGTGTTGTTGTTCTGCATCGCTTTTGGCCTATCGATGGATTACGAGGTATTCCTGATCTCGCGGATCCGGGAATACTGGTTGGCGTCCGAGTTCGGCCCGCAGGCCAACGATGAGAGCGTCGCGCTGGGCTTGGCCCATACGGCGCGGGTCATTACGGCGGCCGCGCTGATCATGTCGATCTCCTTTTCCGCCTTGATGGCCGCGCAAGTGTCATTCATGCGGTTGTTCGGCTTCGGGCTGACTGTCGCGGTGGTTGCCGACGCCACACTGGTACGGATGCTGCTGGTGCCGGCGTTCATGCGTGTGCTCGGCCGGATCAACTGGTGGGCGCCCAAATCGTTGGCCCGGCTCCATGACCGGATCGGGTTCAGCGAGAGCGGCGCGGACCCGTCGACAGCGGCTCAAAGCCAACGCAAGAATCTCGCAAGAATTTCAAGAAGATGGAGCAAGCCTTAGGCGGCAACGTATGGGGTGCCGGTCGTCTCGACCGGCTCAACCAGGGATTGAATGCAAGGTAAAGGACCCGCAACGTGAACACCACTCACCCACACATATGGACACCCGGTCAGGTGTTCGCGGGATTCAAAATCATTCGAGTGCTGGGCGCGGGCGGAATGGGCACCGTGTACTTGGCGGCGCACCCCCGATTGCCGCGGGAGAATGCGCTGAAAGTACTACCCAAGCAGTTCAGCGACGATCCGTTGTACCGCGCGCGATTCGAGCGGGAGGCCGAACTGGCGGCCGAGCTGTCGCATCCGCACATCGTGCGTATTCACGACCGCGGCGAATATGAGGGTCAGTTTTGGCTTTCAATGGACTATGTGGCCGGCACCGATGCGGCCCGGTCGGTGCGCGAAAGATTCCCCGGCGGTATGCCTTTGGCCGAGGCGCTGCCCATTATTTCCGCGGTTGCCTCGGCGTTGGACTTTGCCCATCAGCGGGGCCTGTTGCATCGTGACGTGAAACCGGCCAACATCCTGCTGGCGCAGGACGATGAACCACCGCAGGGCGTATACCTGGCCGATTTCGGCATCGCGCGGCGCATCGATGAAGCCATTTCGCTGACCGCAACCAATATGACGGTCGGAACGGTGGATTACGCCGCGCCCGAACAGTTGAAAGGCGAGCCGGTCGATGGGCGTGCCGATCAATATGCGTTGGCCTGCACAGCCTTCCACTTGTTGACCGGAACGGCGCCCTACGGCGACTCCAATTCCGCAGTGGTGATCGCCCAACACGTCAGCGCACCACCCCCTTCGATCGGCGTGTTGCATCCGCATCTCGCCGAGCTGGACTGGGTGTTCGCCGTTGCGATGGCAAAAGACCCCTCCCGCCGGTTCACCAGCTGCCGGGAGTTCACTGATCACCTGTCCCGGCCGCTGGCTCCAGGTGTCGCGTACGCCGGCGAGATTCCAGGAAGCACGGGCATTCAGTACCATCCGCAGGTCCCGCTCAGCCCCACCACGCCGGCCCTGCCCGTATTGGCGCCGACAATCGCGCACCGGCTGAAAAGGCGCCCCCGCTTGCTGGTCGGTGCCTTATTGTGTGTCGCATTGCTCATCGCCGGTGCCGTTTTCGCGGGGGTGAAGCTCACCACGCGTCATCACCCGACTGCGGTTGTCCCCACCAGTGCTGCGCCGACCACCTCGCCCCCGGCCGCCAATGCCGGCCCCTTCACGGGTACCTACCAGGTCGAACTCGGGGTGCCGACCGGCCTCGACGGCGAAACGGCGAAGGCCCCGCTGACGCCGACTACCGAATTGTGGAGTGTGCGTTCGGTGTGTGGGTCTGCCGGTTGTGTGGCGACGGCGTCGCGTCAGAGCGGCGTGACCATGCAGGTGCCGACGATGGTGTTGGACGAAGTCGGTGGAAGTTGGATAGCGGTGAGTACCGGCTCGAGCGTGTGCGCGGGTGCTAAAGGCGAAGTCTGGGAAACGGTTACGTTGCAGCCGCTGCCTGGTGGCGGCTTGTCCGGAGAAGCCACGCAGAGCATGAGCAAAGGGTGTGCCAACAAGCGAACCGTAACCTTTTCCCGGACCGGAGATGCCGACCTCAACAGCTTGCCCGATCCGGCCGCGCTGTCACCTCGAGTTGTCTCGCCTGCGGCGGCGCTCCACGGCCATTACCACGAAAGGGCAACGCAGCCAAACGGTTACAAAGAAAACCGAGACTTCGCTGCCCGAACGGACTGCCTTCGTACCGGTGCCCGGTGCCTGAGTGTGTTCCACACGGCGCCGGTTAGCGTCATGCTGCTCATCTACAACGACGGGACCTGGAGCTACAACCGGGAAGACGACGACAAGTGCTGGAAGGACGGTGCCATGGCGCATGTGAAATACGCTGTGACCTTTGCATTGCCGCAACCACTGCAGGATCCGATCACGCTGCTCGCCGGCAGTGGCCGCGAAGAGATACTGGGATCATCGTGCCCCAACACCGACGTCGACGTGCAATTCACCCGAACCGGCGACTAGCCCCGCGTCCGAATATGCTGCGGATCCAGAACAGCATCGTGCCGACCGCAAGCACACTGGCGCCCACGATGATCGACATCGCCGGCAGGGCGAGCGCCAGGCCGGCACAGCCCAGCAGGCCGAACACCGGAATGACCTTGGGCGGCCGGCCTTCTTCGCGACGCAACGTGAACGCACACGCGTTGGCAATCGCGTAATAGACCAACACGGCAAACGATGAAAAGCCGATCGCGCCGCGTAGATCAACCGTCGCCGCGAGCACCGCGGCCACCGCTCCGACCGCAACCTCCGCGCGGTGCGGCACCCCGAACCGCGGATGCACCGCGTCAAGGTAACCCGGAAGATGTCGATCGCGCGCCATCGCCAATGTCGTGCGGGACACCCCTAACAGCAACGACAACAACGAGCCGAGCGCGGCCAGCACCGCCCCAACCGCCATGATGGGGGCCAGCCAGGGGGTGCCGGCCACTCGTACTGCTTCGACCAACGGTGTCGCCGTCGCGGCCAGGCGGTGTGGTCCCAACGCCATCAGCACCGCTACTGCGACCCCGGCATAGACCGCCAGCGTGATCGCCAACGCGGTCGTTATCGCTCGCGGAATCGTGCGATCCGGGTCGCGCACCTCTTCACCCAAGGTGGCGATGCGGGCATAGCCGGCGAACGCGAAGAACAGCAACCCCGCCGACTGCAACACCCCGCCCGGCGAAACTCCACCAGACACGGACAGATTCGCGACATTCGTTGCGTCCGAACCGATCACCGATGCCAGCATTGCCGCGAGCACCAACAACACCGTGGCGACGATGATTCGCGTCAGCCAGGTCGACTTCGTTACACCGAGGTAGTTGACCCCGGTCAAGGCCATCACCGCGCATACCGCAACGAGGTGCGGGTGGGCCGGCCACGCATACCAGCCGACGGTCAGCGCCATCGCCGCGCAGGACGCGGTCTTACCAACGACAAACCCCCAGCCGGCAAGAAACCCCCAGAACTCGCCCAACCGCTCCCGGCCATAGATATATGTGCCACCCGAAGCGGGATACCGGGCCGCTAACCGCGCCGACGATGTTGCGTTGCAGTACGCCAACACCCCCGCAATACCTAATCCGATCAACAACCCCGCCCCGGCTGCGCGCGCGGCAGGCGTAAGCGCCGCAAAGATGCCCGCACCGATCATCGAACCCAGGCCGATCACCACCGCGTCGCCGACGCCCAGAGTGCGCCGCAGCGCGTCTCCGGCGTCGGGCCGAGCGCTACCATCCGTCGTCACGTCACCACGCTACGGCGCGGGCAGCCTCGATCAGGCGCGCCATGTAGGCCAACGGGCTTAGCCGGCGGCGGCAAGCAACTCGTCGAACGCGTGGCCCATGCATTCGGCGTATCTGGCCGGGTCCGGAAGGGCGTCGCGATCGGCGGTCGCGCTGATCGACAACGTTCCGTCGTAGCTCGCAACGACGTGACAGAGGTTTAGGCCGCCCACCAATGGCCCGAGCCCTGCCGCGCGAATGAGGCGCGCACCGCGGAAGTAGATCGGCATGGGTGGCCCCGGCACGTTGGTGACCGTCGTGTTCGCGACTGTCGGGCCGGAGAACGGAAGTACGCTGGCGGCCCTCGCGGTCACTCCAAGCAATACGGTGGGCACCGTGGCAACCAGCTCCAGCACCTGGGTCCTGGTCGATTGCACTGTCTCCGAGCGACTTTCAGCGGTCGCCTCGGCGATTGCCGCGAGCCGTTCGAGTGGATCGGCGATGTCGGTTCGCAGGGTCTGCAATCGGCCGGCGAGCATGTTTCCGTTGCTGCTGGTATCGCCGCTGCCGCGCAGCGAAATCGGGCACGCGGCAACAAGTGACTCCTCGGGTAGCTCGCCGTGCCCGTCGAGATACTCACGCATCGCCCCGCCCACGTAGGCGAGCGCCACGTCGTTGATGGTCGAACCGGGCACGCAGGCTTTGATCTTCTTGAAATCGGCCAGATCATGGAATCGAGCCTCGAACACCCGGTGCGGTGACACCGTTTCGTTGAATCGGGTCTTGGGTGCAAGTGACGGCCTGCTGCCGTCGGCGACGCTGTTCACCAGGCCGCCAACGAGTTTGCCCGGCAGGCCAAACAAACCACGGAACAGCTTCGGCGCACTCGATACGACGACCTTGCCGGCCCGCATGGGGTGCAGCGCCGCGTTGACGGCAGTGCGGGACAGCAAATCCGAGGTCGACGGAAGGGCGGCTGGGCGCCACGGCTGGTCCGGACCAGGGGGTCGTGGGGCATCAGCGGCCAGGTCGTGCAGCGCGGCGATCATCTGAACGCTCGCCATGCCGTCGACCGCGCAGTGATGCAACTTCAATGCCATCGCAAACGAGCCCTTGGGCACGCCCGGTACCGCATTGAGCCCCTCGATGACCGTGATCTCCCAGGGTGGACGGCGCAGGTCGACCTGTCGGGCATGCAGTCGTGCGACCTGAATGCACAGCTGTCGCCAGTCGCCCGGCTGGGGGAGCCCGATATGGCGGACGTGATACTCGAGGTCGAAGTTCGGGTCGTCCACCCAATACGGCATATGTAGACCACCCGGCAGGTCGGTCAGCCGCCGGCGGAAAACTTCGGCGAGGTGCATCCGGGCGTCGAGTTCCTCGAGAATTCCCTTGAACGTCACCTTGCCGCCCGGCGCGGTGGACGGGTCATAAATCAGCAGCATATGAATCTGCAGCGGCGTCGTCGGGCTCTCGGCCCGCAACATCATGTCGTCGCTCCAACTCAGCTGTTGCACCAACGGCCTCCTTACGGGTAAGTCTCCCGAAAGACTAAGCCGGTGACGCCACTGCGCGATATGGCTTTCGTTCGTCGGGGCCGGTTCGGTTCACGGCGTCGCGACTTTCATTCGCAATCCATGCTGCTTCAGCGTTGACGCCGGCGTAACACGCCTGCCATCGAAGTCTCCTACGGTGGGGCGGTCTGGCATCCGTGGAGCGACCCGGACCCCTCATCAATTAGCGATAAGGAACTCAATTGAGCGGAAATGCAGTCCGCCTGCAGGCGATCAACAACGTCGAGGCATACGTCCCACCGGCCGTCAGTTTCGATCCCGGTGAAATCCCCGGTGAGATCTTTGGCTCGAACGTCTTCACCAAGGTCGAGATGCAGGCACGGCTACCCAAGTCGGTGTACAAGTCCATCGTGGCCACGATCGATAAAGGCACCAAGCTTGACCCCGCCGTCGCCGACGCGGTCGCCGTGGCTATGAAGGACTGGGCGTTGGAGAAGGGTGCCACCCACTACGCTCACGTCTTCTACCCGATGACCGGCTTCACCGCGGAGAAGCACGACAGCTTCCTCGAGCCAGTCTCCGACGGGCAGACACTGGCCGAATTCGCCGGCAAAACGTTGATCCAGGGCGAGCCCGACGCCTCCAGCTTCCCCTCGGGTGGGCTGCGGAGCACCTTCGAAGCACGCGGCTACACCGGATGGGACGTCACCAGCCCGGCCTACATCCTGGAAAACCCCAACGGCAACACCCTGTGCATCCCGACGGTGTTCGTCTCGATGACCGGTGAAGCGCTGGACTACAAGACGCCGCTGCTGCGCAGCCAGCAGGCCATGGGCGTGCATGCCGAGCGCATCCTGAACCTGTTCGGTCACCAGAACCTCAATAAGGTCTCGGCGTTCTGCGGCCCCGAGCAGGAGTACTTCCTGATCGATCGGCACTTCTTCCTGGCACGACCCGACCTGGTCAATGCCGGTCGCACACTGTTCGGCGCGAAGCCGCCCAAAGGCCAGGAGTTCGACGACCACTACTTCGGTGCGGTCCCCGAGCGGGTGCTCGGCTTCATGATGGACACCGAGCGGGAGCTGTTCAAACTCGGCATCCCCGCCAAGACCCGGCACAACGAGGTGGCCCCCGGCCAGTTCGAGATTGCGCCGATGTTCGAGCGGGCCAACATCGCCTCTGACCACCAGCAGCTGCTGATGACGATTTTCAAGACGATTGCCAAAAAACACGGCATGGAGTGCCTGTTCCACGAGAAGCCATTCGCCGGCGTCAACGGATCCGGCAAGCACGTCAACTTCTCGTTGGGCAATGCCGAGCTGGGCTCGTTGCTGGTCCCAGGCGACACCCCGCACGAGAACGCCCAGTTCCTGGTGTTCTGCGCCGCGGTGATCCGCGCCGTGAACAAATTCTCCGGGCTGCTCCGGGTATCGGTGGCTTCGGCAACCAACGACCACCGTCTGGGTGCCAATGAGGCACCGCCTGCGATCATCTCGATCTTCCTCGGTGACCAGCTCGCCGATGTCTTCGAGCAGATCGCCAAGGGTGCGGCGACATCGTCGAAGGGTAAGGGCACCATGATCATTGGTGTCGATACCCTGCCCCCGCTGCCGACCGATCCGGGCGACCGCAACCGCACCAGCCCGTTCGCGTTCACCGGCAACCGATTCGAGTTCCGGGCGCCCGGCTCCGGGCAGACGGTCGCGGTGCCGTTGATCGTTCTGAATACGATCATGGCGGACTCGCTGGACTACATGGCCACGATCCTGGAGAAGGCCGTTGCTGACGGTGAGGACTTCGACAAGGCCCTGCAACAACTGCTTACCGACGTCATCACCGAACACGGTGCGGTCGTGTACAACGGCGACGGGTATTCGGAGAAATGGCAGGTCGAGGCGGCGCAGCGCGGCTTGCTGAACCTCAAAACGACGCTGGACGCCATCCCGGAGCTGGTCAAGCCGGAATCGGTCGAACTCTTCGAGAAGTACGGGGTGTTCAGCGAGCGTGAGCTGCACAGCCGCTACGAGGTCCGGTTGGAGCAGTACGCGCTGACGGTTGCGGTCGAGGCGAAACTGTCGTTGGAAATCGGGACGACAGTCATCCTGCCGGCTGCGCTGCGCTACCAGACTGAGCTTGCGCAGAACGTCGCGACTTTGAAGGCCGCCGGTGTGGAGCCGACCATAACGATGCTGGAAGCGGTTTCGGCCCCACTTGGCGACCTCAGCGAGGCGCTGGGGACGCTGAAGGCGGCGCTGTCGGATCATTCGGCGGAGACGGCACTCGCTGAGGCGCAGCATGCCCAAGACGCGCTGTTGCCGGCGATGGAAGCGGTGCGAACCGCCGCCGACACGTTGGAAAGCGTTGTTGCCGACGACCTTTGGCCGCTCCCGACCTACCAGGAAATGCTGTACATCCTCTGAGGGACCGTCGTCGGGCGTGGCGGCCGGCCGCACTAGCGGACCTGGTAATTCCCGATCCTCACGCCCGACGACTCAGGGTGTGCCCGGTCGGTCAGTCGTTGGCTTCTCACCGACGGGGTCGGTGTCAGCGCCCCAGGCACCATTTTGTCGCCGTGCCGGTGAATCCGAGTGGGCCCGCGCCCGTGGTCGTATGCGACGAGAAACTCTCGCAAGTCAGCACCGCTGACAGCCGCCACAACCATTAGCCTTATGCCTGGCACGCCACCGCGTACTCCTGTCC
>JAVROZ010000139.1:0-4842 GCA_032162485.1 Mycobacterium sp. | reverse complement strand
TGGCGCAGCGCGAGATCGAGGAGCTGACCTTGGAACGCGACGTCGCAATGGAGCTGGAAAACCGGATAGCGATGTCAACGCGCTTCTCCACCAACTTCGACACCCAGGAACTGGGCCCCGCTTCGGGATACACGTGTCCGGACTGCAATGGCTCGCTGACGAAGATAGCCATGGACAACTTCCGGTGCCACGTAGGTCACGCGTGGTCACCCGACTCGCTACTCGCCGCCCGCGACGACGAAGTCCAAAATGCGCTGTGGATTGCACTGCGCAGTCTGCAGGAAAAGTCTAAATTGGCCAGGCAACTAGCCGCTAAGGCTGGCAAAGGCTTGCTGTTCAGGCGCTACACCGCATTGGCGGACGAAACCGAACGTGCACTGGCGGTCCTCGGCGAGCGCCTGGCCACCGCCGATCCAACACTCGGAGAAGTTGGTGGCTGAACCCCACTCGGCCATTTCGTTGAGCGTCCAACGCCAACACGGGGCTGCGATCGTGACCGCCGACGGCTTGTTGGACACCTTCACCTATCGAAGTCTCCGGGACACCGTAATCAAGGCGGCACTCGACGAGCCCAGCGCGGTGATCGTGGACGTCAACCGCCTGTCCGTGCCATCAGCTACGGCATGGTCGGTGTTCACCAGCGCGCGCTGGCATGTCAGTATTTGGCCGAATATCCCAATTCTATTGGTAAGCAAAGATATTGAAGTGCGGCGCGCTATCGCAGCGAGCGGTGTAACCAGGTACGTGCCAGTCCACGCGTCCCGAGGCGCTGCGTTGGACGCGACGGCCAAATTGTCGTTGAACGGCCGCCTCCGAGCGCGTTCCGAACTCCCCCGCTCCAGCGTCAGCATCCGCCTTGGCCGCACCATGATCGATGAATGGCTGACCGCATGGTCAGAGGTCCCGTTGATTCCAGTCGCAGCAACGGTGGCAACCGTATTCATCGAGAACGTCCTCGAGCACACCGAGAGCGCGCCGGTGTTGATCGTGGAGAACTCTCAACGCACTCTCACCGTGGCGGTCGAGGATTGCAGTCTGCAACCGGCAACCCGGCACGAGGATGCCGGTCGCGGAATCGACATCGTCTCCGGCCTGTCCATCGTGTCTGCCCTCAGCCGGACCTGGGGCAGCACACCGACCTCCTTCGGCAAGACCGTATGGGCGCTGGTCGGCCGGGAGAATCGACTCTGATAGCACCGGTAGTGTTCAACTCTTCGGGCAGCGCCAAGCGAACGGCACCTTTATGAGCGACACCACCGACGAGTCCTTCGAGGCGCTGTTGCGTTACCTGCGGGATTCCCGCGGGTTCGACTTCACCGGATACAAGCGCGCGTCGTTGATGCGTCGCGTCCGCCGTCGAATGGATCAGGCCAAATGCCCGAGTTACGAGGAATATCTGGATCTTCTGCAGGCCAGCGCGGACGAATTCGCGGCATTGTTCAACACCATCTTGATAAACGCGACGGCGTTTTTCCGCGACCCCGAGGCCTGGGAATTCGTCGCCAGTGACGTTATCCCACGGTTGCTGGCCGAGCGTGGCCCCAACGGTCCAATCCGGGTGTGGAGTGCGGGATGCGCCTCAGGGCAGGAGGCCTACACGCTGGCCATGCTGTTGTCGGAGGCGATGGGAGCCGACGCGTTGCAACAACGCGTGAAGATCTACGCCACCGACATCGACGAGGAGGCACTAGCCGAGGCGCGCGCTGGCTGGTTCGACGCCAGAGCCGTCGAATCGGTGCCAACGGATCTGTTGGAACGCTATTTTGAGCTGTTCAACGGGCGCTACCTATTCCAGAAAGATCTGCGCCGCGCAGTCATCTTCGGTCGCAATGACCTGGTCAAGGACGCGCCGATTTCTCGAGTAGATCTGCTGGTCTGCCGCAACACCCTGATTTACCTCAATGCGGAGACACAGCGAAATGTGCTGAACCGCTTACATTTTGCGCTCGTACCCCAAGGCACACTATTCCTCGGGCATGCCGAGATGTTGTTGAGCCACAGCAACCGGTTCACCTCGCTGGATCTCAAGAACCGAATATTCCGCAAGGTCGCCAGCCCTGCCGGTGTTGTGGACCGCTACGACCCGGCGGCAGTGTTCTTCGACCGGCGCGGCGAAGTGGCCGGCCTGACGAGCGTGCGCGAGTCGGCGTTTCGCGTTAGCCCGGTGGCCCAGATCGTGGTCACCGAAGACGACACGGTCGCGATGATCAATCAGCAGGCCGAAACCATATTCGGCCTCTCGGCTCGCGACATCGGCCGATTGCTGCGCGATCTCGAGGTGTCCTACCGACCTCTGGAGCTGCGCACGTACCTCGATCAGGCAAAGGTGGAGCGGCGGTCGGCCAGGATTCAGGACGTCAGATGGCAACGTCCAGGCGGTAATGCGATGTGGTTCGACATCCACGTCAATCCGCTTTCGGATACCGAGAACGGCCTGCTCGGCGTGTCGGTCGTATTTTTCGATGTCACCTCGACACGGGCGCTGCTCGACAAAGTCGTCCAGACCAATCGGCAGCTCGAGGTGGCCTACGAGGAACTGCAATCCACTAACGAAGAACTCGAAACCACCAACGAAGAGTTGCAATCGACGATCGAAGAACTCGAAACCACCAACGAGGAATTACAGTCGACCAACGAGGAACTCGAGACGATGAATGAGGAGTTGCAGTCGACGAACGACGAACTGCACACCATCAACGAAGCGCTTCGGGAACGAAGCGTGGAACTGGACGACGCCAGGAATTTCCTCGACTCGCTGATCAGTTCGGTTCACCTGGGCATGGCTGTGGTGGACCGTGAAATGCGGGTGGTGGTATGGAACCAGGGCTGCGAAGAGCTGTGGGGGCTGCGCGCCGACGAGGCGACGGGCTCGCCGTTGACTGCACTGGACATCGGGCTGCCCGTCGAGACCGTGCGGCCAATGATCGGTACCGCCTTCGTTGATCCCGACAGCTTCGGCGAGATGGTCGTGGACGCGGTCAACCGGCGCGGTCGACCGACTCGCGTACGCGTCACCTGCGCAGCGTTTCGCACCACAGGGCAGAGCATTGGCGGAGCGCTGCTACTCATGGAAGTGGTGGGTTGAGGTGCCGGGACCGAGCGCCCATCGTGCCGGCCAATTATCCGTTATGCGAACCGCTTAGCCAGCACCGGTTTACCCCCTGTTGCCCGGGGTAAATTTAACGCTTCGGCAACTGACGAGCGTTGAAGGGTCGTCGGATTGAAGCAACCATGAAAATTGCAATCGTTTGCGGAGACGATGTTTTTGACTGGCATCGTGAGTTCCGTGCTGCACTGGCTGCCCACGGACACCTAGCCACCGCCTATCCGCGACCGGCGAGCGCCGGTCCGGCCACGACGGTTCCGCCACGGGAACTACTGCCCTTCGTCGGCGAGTGGGCGGCCGACCTCGGCCGGCTGTGGGCACCGGATCCACCCGACGTAGTGCATGCCTTTGGCTGGGTCGGCGGGTTGGCGGCCCAATTGGCCGCGCGTCGGCTCGATCTGCCGACCGTCCAGAGTTGTCACGGCCTCGGGTCGGCAACAGATCCTGACGATACCGAACGAGCCCGCCTCGAGCCGCTTCTGATTCGCAATGCGACCTGGGCGACCGGCGGCAGCAACGACGAACTCACTGCACTCGCCAAGATCCGGCGCAAGCGCTCCCAGCTTTCGGTCCTATCAACTGGAGTCGACGTCGAACGATTCGCGCCCACCGGGCCCACGCTCGGCGGCGGCGGCGACCTGCCTCGTATTTTGCAGGTTGAGTCAAACACGCTGCCGCACAACGGGTTCGACAGAACCATCAAGGCTGTTTCCAAGCTGCCGGGCATGGAGTTGGTGCTTGCCACTACCGCAGCGGCACGCAGCGGGTACGAGAAGGACAGTGCCGAAATGCGGCGCCTAGCCGCCAAGGTGGACGTCAGTGATCGGGTCCGTTTCGTGAGCAACGTTCTCCCCGAGGAACTTCCGTCGTTGCTGCGGTCTGCTGACGTGGTTGCCTGTACCCCACCGCAGGCACCGCAGGCGACCACCGCGTTACAGGCAATGGCTTCCGGCGTGGCCGTCGTGGGGACGGCTGTCGGGGCTCTCATTGACACCGTGATCAACGGTGTCACTGGGTTACTCGTGTCGCCGAATCATCCGCACGAACTGACTTCGGCGTTGAAAATCCTTCAAACAGAACGCTTCCTGCGTCAGAGCATGGGTTCGGCCGGTCGATCCCGGGCGCTGTCCCGATTCACCTGGGAACGAATCGCGTTGGACGCGTTGAACATCTATCAGCAGATGACTCACCCGGAACTGCCACAACGACGGCGCATGGCAGGTAGCTTGAAACCCAGCGCGATCGCTTAGGACGGAGCACCCGTGACCACCGTGATCAGCGCGATGAGCGAGAACGACGAGAAGGTCACCGATCGGCTGGCGGAAGCGCTCCCGGCATGCGCCATCCGGCAGGGGCAATTTCACACCACCGATCCCGACGCCGCGAGGCGCTTCTTCGAGAGCGCTTATACGCCGGGTTGGCGCATCAGCACGCTCACCAATGGCTCGGCTGTCACTCACCGGCGCATCGAAACGGATTCGATCTCGGTCGACGAGTTGGTGATGAAGGGCCGGGTGGGGTGTGAAATCCACCCGACCGGGTCAGTGGTGGTGATTCAGCCTCGATCTGGCTTTTTGACGGCGGTCGGAGACGTCGGCTTCCGGTTGGATACCGCGGTGATCGCCGCGCCGAACCTGCCGTGCATACTGCACGGCGACAGCGCGCGCTTTCACGTCGTGAGCATCGACCTGCGGCTGTTGGGCAGGGTCGCCGCGGACATCAACGGTCCACTGCCC
>JAVROZ010000138.1:0-3640 GCA_032162485.1 Mycobacterium sp. | reverse complement strand
CGCCACCATCTGCCCGTGGCGATCGCAAGCGCGGCGCAGCCGGGCGCAGCGGGTCGCCACCATCTGCCCGTGGCGACAGGCACCCTATTTCTGCGTCGCGTCCGTGATCAGCGTGCTGATCTGCTCGAGCAGCTGATGCATGTCGGCGCGCATCGCGTCCACCGCGGCGTACAGGTCCGCCTTGGTCGCCGGTTGTTGGTCGGCCGACAGCGACCGCACTGGCGGCCCCGACGTCGTCCGTGCCGCGCTGTTGCTCTGAGAACCAGGTAGGTCGCCCACGTCCAAGACCTTGCCATACCAGGTCAAACACGTCCAAAGAACCGACCAGTTTCACCGTTGATGTTGGTGCGTGGAATCTGGTGACGCGGATCTACGCATGCCTACCCGGCAACTATTGGCGCTTTCGCTGATGCTCGGCACCCACCTTGCGCCGCATGCTGGCTAGCATGAGCGAAACGAGCTGGAGTGACCCAGACATGATCGAGCTGCCCACCGGAACGGTGACGTTGCTGCTGGCCGATGTCCAGGGAT
This sequence comes from Mycobacterium sp., assembly GCA_032162485.1. Classification (GTDB taxonomy): domain Bacteria; phylum Actinomycetota; class Actinomycetes; order Mycobacteriales; family Mycobacteriaceae; genus Mycobacterium. Next base: position 3,109 of record JAVROZ010000138.1, on the reverse strand, counting down.
CGACACGACTGTGGGAGACCCAGCCCGAGGCAATGAAGGCCGCGATCGCGCGCCTCGACGCGGCGCTGTCCGAGGTGGTGGCCGCCCACCATGGGGTGCGTCCCGTCGAACAAGGCGAGGGCGACAGCTTCGTCGTCGCATTCGCCCGCGCCGCCGACGCGCTTGCCTGCGCGTTGCATCTGCAGCTGGCCCCATTGGCGCCGATCAAGTTGCGCATCGGTGTGCACACCGGCGACGTGCAACTGCGCGATGAAGGCAACTACATCGGCCCGACGATCAACCGCACCGCGCGGCTGCGCGACCTGGCCCACGGCGGCCAGACCGTGCTGTCAGGCGCGACCGAACCCCTTGTCCTCGACCAGCTCCCGGCCGACGTCACGCTGATCGACCTGGGCAGCCACCCGCTGCGCGATCTGCCCCGCCCCGAGCGGGTGGTGCAACTGTGCCACCCTGATCTGCACAACGACTTCCCTCCGCTTCGTACCGCGAATGCCGTTGCCGCCGAGCGTCTTCCGTTGCAATTGACGAGTTTCATCGGGCGGCGGGCAGAAATGAAGGGCGTTCGCCAGGCGTTAGCCGAGAACCGGCTTGTCACCTTGACGGGAGCGGGTGGTGCCGGCAAGACGCGTCTGGCGGTTGAGGTCGCCGCCACGCTGGCCACCGAATTTGCCGACGGCATTTGGTATGTCGACCTTGCGCCGATCACCGATCCCGACGTGGTACCGGTGACGGTGGCCCGCGCGTTGGGCCTCCAAGAGCAACCCGGCCAACCGACCACCGATGTGCTGCTGCGGTTTATTCGCGACCGTCGTGCCCTGATGCTGCTGGACAATTGCGAACACCTGCTCGATGCCAGCGCCGAGCTGATCACCGTTGTGCTGAACGCCAGCCCGGCGTTGACGTTGCTGACCACTAGCCGCGAACCGATCGGGATTCCTGGCGAGGTCAGCTGGCGGGTGCCGTCGCTGTCCCTGGCCGACGAAGCCATCGAGTTGTTCAGTGACCGCGCCCGCCGAACCAAGCCCGACTTCCGCATCACCGCGGACAACAACCAGGCCGTCACCGAGATCTGCCGCCGGCTCGACGGTCTGCCGCTGGCCATTGAGCTTGCCGCCGCCCGGATTCGAGCCTTATCGCCCAACGAGATACTGCGAAGCCTGCACGACGCGTTTCGCTTACTCACCGGTGGCGCCCGCACCGCCGTCCGCCGTCAGCAGACACTGCGCGCCTCGGTGGACTGGTCGCACACATTGCTTTCCGAGCCTGAGCGAGTGCTGTTCCGACGACTGGCGGTTTTTCTCGGTGGCTTCGATCTCGATGCCGCCGGGGCCATAGCCGGCGACGAGGTCGAGCGCTACCAAGTGCTCGATCAGCTCACCCTGCTGGTCGACAAATCCCTGGTGGTCACCGAAGACACCAAGCACGGCACCCGATATCGCCTGCTCGAAACGGTCCGTCAGTACGCCCAGGAAAAGCTCGGCGAGTCCCGCGAAGGCGACGGCGTGCGAGCCCGTCACCGTGACTATTACACCGCGACGGCCACCATGCTCGGCGCGCCGACGGAGCCTGATCATCAACGGCGTAGTGAGTGGGCGGACGCCGAAATCGACAATTTGCGAGCGGCTTTCGCGTGGAGCCGGGAAGGCTCAGAGACGGATCTGGCGCTGACCCTGGCGTCGGCACTGCTGCCACTCTGGCTGTCCCGCGGACTCATGCAGGAAGGGTTGAAGTGGCTCGACCAAGCACTTGGCGAGGCGGACCGCGACGACACCGGCGCACCGCCAACGCGGGTGCGAGCCTGGGTGGCAAGGGTCGTTCTGGAGTCCTTTAGGGGCATCACCGTTGATCTCGATGCTGCGGAGCGGACGCTGGCCGCGGCACGCGAACTCCGCGACCCAGCGCTGGTGGCGAGGGCGCTGACCGGCTGCGCTTGCCGCGCAACTAACGACCCCAAGTTGTCCTTGGGTTACTTCACCGAGGCGGCAGGTATTGCACGCGACATCGGCGATTCCTGGTGGCTTGGGCAGACACTCACGTTGGAGGCAGTCCACGCACTGCTGTTCGGGGAACTGGTCGCGGGACAGCTTGCCGCCGGAGAAGCCCTTCACATCGCCGAGAAGATCGGCGATGAGTTCGTAGCGCGCCAGTGCCGGTATGTGCTGTGTTGGGCCCAAGTACTGCGCGGCGAACTGAACGAAGCACTCATCGGGCTTCGCGAGCTCGAAGAGATGAGCAGCACTGCCGGTGACGCGCTGTACTTGGTGGTGACATCGTCCCTGCGAGCAGCCACGCTTGCCTACCAAGGACACATCGGCGCTGCTCGAACAGCGGTCGGAGTTGCCTTCCAACATGTAGCCGACCTGTTCGATGCCTTCACCGGAATCGCCGATGCGACGTCGGCTTTCGTGCAGCTGGCCGCGGGCGACGCGGCCCGCGCGTGGCAGACCTTTGAAGCGGCCACCGAGCACACCGCAATGGATCCCCAGTTGGCGCCGATGCACAATTGGGCGGCTCTAGCGCCGTTGGCATGTGGCGATCTGGCCGCGGCCCGTCGGTGGGCCGATCAAGTTGTCTCAGCGACCGCGGGGTGGAGCCTGGCGGCGGCTTCGACGACCCGCGCATACGTGGAGATTGCGCAGGGCGACCTCGACGCCGCTGGACGCGACGCCCACAACGCGCTCGACTTGGCGACCAGCCTCAAGGGCGACCTGCTCATCCCATTCGTACTTGACTGCCTCGCCATGATTGCCGCCGCCGAGGACAACCGGGCACCGGCGGCGCGTCTATTCGGCGCCGCCGATACCGCCCGCCAGCGCATGCAGATCGTGCGTTTCAAGGTTCTCGACGCCGACATCGACGCCCGGATCGCTGTGCTGCGGAATAGCCTGGGCGACAACGACTTCGACGCCGCGTGGGGCGAGGGTGCCGCGCTGTCACTGGAAGAGGCGATCGCCTACGCCCAGCGTGGTCGCGGTGAACGCCGGCGCGCCAGCAGCGGCTGGGCATCGCTCACCCGCGCCGAACTCGACGTCGTCAGGCTGGTGGGCGAGGGTCTGAGCAATCGCGACGCCGCAACCAGGCTGTTCATCTCACCGCGCACGGTTCAGGC
>JAVROZ010000137.1:0-6120 GCA_032162485.1 Mycobacterium sp. | reverse complement strand
CACCAGGATGTCGATGTGTCCGCCCGCTGCAATGGTGGCGCGGGTGACCAGATGGCAGATCTCGTCCGTCCCCGCTCCCAGGTCGCCGGCCACGAAGGCGGCGCGACCGCCGAGGGAGCGGATCTCGTCGACGACCGCCTCGCCGCGAGAGCTGTTGCGGCCGTTGACGATGACGAAGGCTCCGTGAGCGGCGAGCGCCCTGGCGGTGGCGGCACCGAGGCCTGTGGTCGAGCCGGTGATCAGCGCTTTGCGGTCGGATAGTTGCGTAGTATTTGGACTCATGGGTCCAAAGGCTCCGCTTTTAGAAATGGACTCGCAAGTCCAGAAATTGACCGCGAAGGGACGGGCCACCCGGCAGCGCATCATCGAGGGCGCAGCCGGCGAAATCCGTGCCCGCGGCGTCGCGATGACCACGCTCGAGGACGTCATGGCCCGCACCCGCACGTCGAAAAGCCAGCTGTTTCACTACTTTCCCGACGGCAAAGACCAGTTGCTGTTGGCGGTGGCCGCCTTCGAGTCGGCGATGGTGATCGAGGACCAGCAACCACACCTGGGCACCCTCACGTCCTGGGCGGCCTGGCAGCGCTGGCGCGACGTGGTGGTGGACCGGTACCGCCGCCAAGGCCAGAACTGTCCGATCGCGGTGTTGATGTCGGAGATCGGTCGTGCCACTCCGGGTGCCCAGGCCGTTACGGCCGGATTGATCTCGCAATGGCACAACGCGATCGCCGTCGGCATCCGCGCGATGCAGGAACAGGGCAAAGTCGCGCCGAGCTTCGACGCCGCCAACGCGGCGGCAGCGCTGCTGGCCGGCATTCAGGGTGGCGTCGGGATCATGCTCGCAACGGGCGACCTGTCGTATTTGGAAGCCGCGCTGGACACCGGCATCGCAGCGTTGCGCGGCGACTGAAACACAACGGTGCGGCTTGGATTTTTGCGATTGCTGGGATTTTTTCCCGCACTGGACACGGCCCGCGAGGTCGCGACGGCCACCGTGCATTTCCCGTTTGCGCTCGCCAAGACGCTGGTAGGCGCGCTATAGCGAGGGGCTTCAGCGCCTAGTCGCGGACGGCGGCCAGCAGGCCGTCGCCAAGCGGTATCAGAGCCGGCGTGAGCCTTTCGTCCTCGGCGATCAGTCGGGCCGCTTCGCGGACGGCGGCCACCTCGGCGTCGTGCGCTCCGGGATCGCCTGCGCGGCCGCCCAGCGCCGCCCGGTGTACAACAATGACGCCACCGGACCGCAACAGTCGCACACCTTCGACGACGTACTCAGGCTGATCGATCGGGTCACCGTCGATGAACACCAAGTCATAGGTGTCATCGGCCAGCCGGGTCAGCACCTCCTGGGCGCGCCCGCTGATCAGCCGGGTGCGTCCAGGTCCGATATGCGCCTCGGCGAACGCCTGCTTGGCCAGCCGGACATACTCAGGCTCGATGTCGATGGTGGTCAAGACACCGTCGTCGCTCATGCCCGACAGCAACCACAGACCGCTGACGCCCACTCCGGTGCCGACCTCAGCCACCGCCTTGCCGCCGCTGAGTTTGACCAGCAGGCTCAACAGCGCGCCCACCGCCGGTGTCACCGCGTCGGCGCCGCTGTCTACGGCGCGTTCGCGGGCACTGACCAGGAGCGCATCTTCAGAAATCGATTCCTCTGCGTGCGCCACCAGTGATTCGGCCCTGCTGCGGGTCTCTGCGCTGGTTTGGAGAGTGCAGTCCATATCGGCAGCGTATGCCGAACCGACGGAGCCGTCGTTCAGGCGCGCCCGGTGCGGCCGATGCGGACACGCCCGGGAGCCGGCGTGCGATGCGCGTCTCTGCCCCAAGCAAAAACACTGGAAAACACAGGTAACAGTATGGTTTCTCAGCTAAAGCTCAGACTGCTCATACCTCGTCCACACCCGGATAGGCGACGGTGATTGCTATGGAACGCGGCGGACGTTGGGGCGATGACGGCGGGAATACCGGATTGCAACTTCGCGTTTCGGCGAGTGGAGAAATGCCGATCCTGGATGTCAGGAACAACGCAGAGGAAGAGACCATCACCACCTTGATCCCGACCACCATGTCGCACCCCCAGCAGGTCCGCGATGACGACTGGGTCGAGCCATCTGACAAGTTGCTCGGCACAGCGGTTTTCGATGCGACGGGGGACAAGGCGGCCATGCCGTCGTGGGACGAACTGGTGCGTCAGCACGCTGACCGGGTGTACCGCCTGGCCTACCGGCTCTCCGGCAACCAGCACGACGCGGAGGACCTGACTCAGGAGACCTTCATCAGGGTGTTCCGGTCCGTCCAGAACTACCAGCCCGGAACATTTGAGGGTTGGCTGCACCGCATCACCACCAACCTCTTCCTCGACATGGTCCGCCGCCGGGCGCGCATCCGGATGGAGGCGTTGCCCGAGGACTACGACCGGGTGCCCGCCGACGAGCCGAACCCCGAGCAGATCTATCACGATTCACGGCTTGGGCCGGACCTGCAGGCCGCGCTGGACTCGCTGCCGCCCGAATTTCGTGCCGCGGTCGTGTTGTGCGATATCGAAGGCCTGTCCTACGAGGAGATCGGTGCCACCCTGGGCGTCAAGCTCGGCACCGTGCGCAGCCGTATCCACCGCGGACGCCAAGCTCTGCGGGATTATCTGGCCGCCCATCCCGAGCACGGCCTGCACGCGCAGGACCGTCAGATGAGAGCGGCCAGCTAAGCATCAGCTGCCGCCGAGTCAGCGGTTGGGCTTCTGCATGGTTGCCAACTGGTCCCAAATGATGGGTTTTTACCGGCTTACCGTGGTTATCAGGCCGGACGCCGCGCTACATTCGAAATATCGATGGCTCGAAAAGGCGCGAAAGGATCCAGTGATGGCCGACCGGGGACATGTGTTTCGGCGCGCGTTCTCCTGGCTCCCCGCTCAGTTCGCCTCCCAGAGTGATGCCCCGGTGGGCGCGTCGCGGCGCTTCGGCTCAACAGAACACCTCTCCATTGAGGCCATCGCCGCATTCGTCGATGGCGAGTTGCGGATGAACGCGCACCTGCGCGCCGCTCACCACCTTTCGCTGTGCCCCCAGTGCGCGGCCGAAGTCGATGACCACAGTCGTGCCCGTGCGGCGCTGCGTGACTCCCACCCCATCCGCATGCCCAGCTCGCTGCTCGGGTTGCTGTCCGAAATTCCGCATTACCCGCACGAGGACGCGGCGCCGCTGTCGGACGCCCTCTCCGAGCGCGACGCTCGTGATCAGCGGAAGCGCCACTAGCTTGTGTTTTGCTGCCCTGGGTGGCCTGAGCGTGGGTTCATGCCGACCGACAGGGATCCATGGATACTAAGGTGAACACGGACATGAGTTTCTAGGGCCGTGCCGTCGTTTTCTGTGCACGCGGCCCCGCGCCGGGCTCAGAAATGGATCTAGAAGAGGAACCGTGACCTCCGACGAAGGCAACAACAGCGGCCGCGACACCGAACGGCTGGCGCCACGCCCCATCTACCGGCCCCCGGTCGACCCCGCCTCGCGTCATGCGTTCGGGCGTCCGGCCGGTCAGCAGGGATCCTTTGTGGCCGAGCGGGTACGGCCACAGAAATTCCGGGATCAGTCCGAGTTCAGGCCGCACGAGCAACCGGCCGACCCGGTGCTTTCGGAGGCCTTCGGCCGCCCATTCGGTGCGACCACCGAAACACTTCAGCGCCACCCGATCGATGCCAGCGCGCTGGCGGCCGAGAAGAACGGCGACCAGCACGACGAGCCCGACGATCCGTGGCGCGATCCCGGAGCGGCCGCCGCACTGGGCACCCCGGCATTACCTCCGCTGGTAACGCACGGCGAGGTGCGCCACAGCGGCAAGCTCGGCGTCCGCGACGTGCTGTTCGGCGGCAAGGTCTCCTACCTTGCACTGGCTGTACTGCTGATTATCGCGCTGGTGATCGGTGCGCTCGGTGGTGTGATTGGTCGTAAGACCGCCGAGGTCGTGGAAGCGTTCACCACGTCCAAGGTGACGCTGTCGACCGCCGGCAACACCGAGGAACCGGCCGGCCGGTTCACCAAGGTCGCGGCCGCTATCGCAGACTCCGTGGTGACCATCGAGTCCAAGAGCGACCAGGAGGGCATGCAGGGTTCCGGCGTCATCATCGACGGCCGCGGCTACATCGTCACCAACAACCACGTGATCTCCGAGGCCGCCACCAATCCCAGCCAGTTCAAGACGACGGTGGTATTCAACGATGGCAAGGAAGTGCCTGCCAGCCTGGTGGGCCGCGACCCCAAGACCGACCTGGCCGTGCTCAAGGTCGACAACGTCAACAATCTGACCGTGGCCCGGCTCGGTGATTCCGACAAGGTGCGGGTCGGCGACGAGGTGCTCGCCGCCGGTGCACCGCTGGGTCTGCGCAGCACGGTGACGCACGGCATCATCAGCGCGCTGCACCGCCCCGTGCCGTTGTCGGGCGAGGGATCTGACACCGACACCGTCATCGACGCCCTGCAGACTGACGCCTCCATCAACCACGGCAACTCCGGCGGTCCACTGATCGACATGGATTCGCAGGTCATCGGCATCAACACCGCCGGCAAGTCGCTGTCGGACAGCGCCAGTGGACTGGGGTTCGCGATCCCGGTCAACGAGATGAAGCTGGTGGCGCAGACCCTGATCAGAGACGGAAAGATCGTGCACCCGACCCTCGGCATCAGCACCCGGTCGGTGAGCAACGCCATCGCGTCGGGCGCACAGGTGGCCAACGTGAAGGCGGGAGGCCCCGCGCAAAAGGGCGGGATTCTGGAAAACGACGTGATCGTCAAGATCGGCAACCGTAAGGTCGCCGACGCCGATGAAGCCGTAGTGGCGGTCAGGCAGCTGACCGTCGGCCAGGACGCCCAGATTGAGGTGGTCCGCGACGGGCGGCATGTCACGCTGACGGTCAAACCAGACCCCGATACCAGCTAGATGTTTGCCAATATCGGCTGGGGGGAGATGCTCGTCCTCGTCGTGGTCGGGCTGGTGGTGCTCGGACCCGAGCGACTCCCCGGCGCAATTCGCTGGTCGACCGGCGCCCTGCGCCAGGCCCGCGACTACCTCAGCGGGGTGACCAGCCAGCTGCGCGAGGACATGGGTCCCGAATTCGACGATCTGCGTGGGCAACTCGGCGAGCTGCAGAAGTTGCGCGGGATGACACCGCGGGCGGCGCTGACCAAGCACCTACTCGACGGCGACGACTCGATCTTCACCGGAAACTTCGACACTCCGACCCCGAAAGATCAGAGCACTCCGGCCGAGACGCCGCAGGCCACCAACGGGTCGACCGGCACATCCGGGGTCACGCGGCCCGAGCGCACGCCCTTCGACACTGACGCGACCTGACACTTTCGATCGCCGTCAGGGCAGTTTGGTGGCGACTCGCCACTAAGCCCGTCGGGTCGGGTCCAGGCCCAACGACATGCCGGCCAGACCGCGCCTGCGCGACGACAGGCTGTCAGCAATGCGAGCCAGTTCCTTGCCCACCACCGAGTCGGGCGCACTGAGTACCAGAGGTACGCCATCGTCGCCTGCGGCCACCAGCGCTGGGTCCAGCGGAATCTGACCGAGCAGCGGCACGTCCGCGCCGACCGCACGGGACAAGCGCTCGGCCACCTGCCGACCGCCGCCCTCGCCGAACACCTGCATCGTGGTGCCGTCCGGCAGCATCAGTCCTGACATGTTCTCCACGACGCCCGCGATGCGCTGACGGGTCTGTATCGCGATGCTCCCAGCCCGCTCGGCCACCTCGGCCGCGGCCGCCTGGGGAGTGGTCACCACCAAGATCTCGGCATTCGGAAGCAGCTGGGCCAGTGAGATTGCGACATCGCCGGTCCCGGGCGGCAAGTCGAGCAGCAGCACGTCCAGATCGCCCCAATACACGTCGGACAGGAACTGCTGCAGTGCCCGGTGCAGCATCGGACCGCGCCACACCACCGGCGTGTTGTCCTGAGTGAACTGGGCGATCGAGATGACCTTCACCTCGTGGGCGATGGGCGGCAGAATCATCGACTCGACCTGGGTGGGCCGGTCGGTGGTGCCCATCATCCGGGGGACGGAATGGCCGTGGATGTCGGCGTCGAGGACCCCGACGGACAAACCGCGGGTGGCCATCGCCGCGGC
>JAVROZ010000136.1:0-6532 GCA_032162485.1 Mycobacterium sp. | reverse complement strand
ACCGGCGGAAAGTGATTCTGCGTCACTCCGATCCCGGCCTGGCGACCGCGCGGTCGTTTTTCACCCCGCTTGGTCTGCATACCCACGCGGCACTGGACGAGCTTCCGGATGCAGATTTGGCCGCCGGGCACCGAGTCTTTGCCGCCCTCATTGATGCGATGCGCCACTTTCAGACAGAGTTGGGCACGACCGAGCATTGACGGCGGGTCTCATCGTGAGCGTTGTTGTGTCGGTCGATCTTTCGGCTACGGGGTGCGGCTGAGGCGCGCCTTCAGTCCGACGTTTCCAAGCCCGCTTTGAGCGCCGCGGCCAGCGCTTCAGGCTCTGCGACGGTCACCGTCAGTGCCGAATGATCTTTGAACCCGATCACGCGTGGAACAGGCGGATCGAAGTGGATGCACACTCCGGCTTGCGCATTGGTGCCGAAGGTGAGTCCGTCATCGACAAACGACAACCGGGGCCCGACCGCGGTCCACCAGCGAAAGGGGCCGGTGACATGCGCGTCGCGCACGTTAGACAGCGGCGCTTCGGCGCGAAAAGGCCCGTAGCGGGCGACGAAACGACCGTCGTCGGTGAGCGTCACGCCCTGGTCGCCGCCCCAGCGAAATGGCAACCAGAGCGGGGCCAGCCGCCGTTCGTAGCGATAGGGAAAGTATCGGCCATGCTTCTGCTGGGAATTCATCGCGCCGTTCCGTTCGCTTGTCGTGCTGCACTCGCACACGCTGGTCAACGGAGGTTACCTCCGGCCGCGGTGACTTTGCGTCGCGGCTGTTGTTATCGCACCAGCCGTTGCAGCGACTGACGGCGGCCGGCGAGCGCGTCGTCGATGAGCTGCAGTGCCTCCGGAACCGATTTCACCAACGGCAAGCCATGGTCGGTGACGATCCGCAGCAGCGGGCGCATCGCCACACCCTTGACGATGCTGCAGTGCAGTCCCGCGGTGTGATGGTCGTAGTTCAGGGCGAGCAGTTCCTGGAAACCATCGATACCGAGGAATTCCAAATGACTGAGATCGAGGATCAGCGGAGTTGCCAACTCCCTGAAGCGGCGGATCTCCGTCGCGATCCGTGCGGCGTTGAATCCATCGATCTCACCGTCCACGCGCAGCACAGTTGCCAGGCTGCGCGCGTAGATGAACAGTTGGGCGCCACCGCAGTCGATGACGTAGCGGTATCGGGGATGGCTTTGGTCTGGTGAATCAACAGCGTGCATGAGCGGGGCCTATCAAATCTGTGGTGAGGCTGGGGCGAAGGACAATGAGTGTGAAACGCCAGCCCAAGAGCGTCAGCTGTAGACTCAACTGCTAAGAGCTTAGCCCTAACATCGCCTCCGCGTGCTGGAAAAACATCATCGAGGCAGCTACTGAAGTCGCAGGAACACTTCTGCTTTGAGGACTGACGGCAGGCGCGGCTCTAAGCTAAGTCTTCGCAATCTGTAGTCTTTTAGCTCTCATGTTCGCATAGTGGATGGTTCGCGATGAAGGCGTCAAATCTTTGCCGGCATCAGACCCGAATTGTCAAGCGAGGGAGCGCAGTAGGCGGCACAGGCGATGGAGCTTAACTTAGTTAATCATTCATTAAATTAACAAAGCGGGATCTTTCGCGTAATCTGGTCAGGCAAGGTCGCATGCCGCGGAGCCAACGCCGACCCCCGAGCGCGTGCGGAAGATCACCGCGCTGGTGTGCGGCCTGATTGGGTATCACATCACGATGGATGGACCAGGAATGAGGCGGCCCGTGCTCGCAACGTTCGTGACCTTGGCCGGGCAGGTCCTGAGTGCGGCGGGCTCGGTGGTGGGTTATCGGCGTGCGACCGAGGAACCTTCCCACAGTGCCGAGAAATTGACGCGCGATGTGGAAATCCGCCGCTACGCCGCGCGTATCGCCGCGGAGACGACGGTCAGTGCCGACGAGCAGTCCGCCCGGAGCATGGGCTTCCGACGCCTGGCCGGCTATATCTTCGGCGCGAACCAGGGCCGCAAGAAGATACCGATGACGGCTCCGGTCGCTGCGCAGTCCACTCGTGAGTCCGGCGAGAAAATCGACATGACCGCGCCGGTGTCGCAGGAAGCCGCCGGCGAGGGCGAATGGGTCATTCGGTTCTTCATGCCCGCTGCTAAGACAATGGATGCCTTGCCTACGCCCGACGACAGCGCCGTCAGGTTGGTCGCAGTGCCGGCGGAGACGATCGCCGTCCGCCGTTTCAGCGGGAATCCCAGCCGCCGCGCCGTTGCCGAGCAGACCGCGAAATTGGTGAAAACGCTGGACGAGTTCGGGTTTGATATGATCAGCACGCCCGCCGCTTGGTTCTACGATCCGCCATGGACGGTTCCGGCACTGCGGCGCAACGAGATCGCCGTTCCGGTCCGGCCGAGCGCCTAGTCCCATGACTGCTGACGCGGGCGACATGACAAATCGCAAACGCCGGCACATTGACGTGTGCCGCGACGAGGATGTGGTCTATCAGGGCCTTACCACCGGGTTGGAAAAGTACCGACTGCCGTACAACGCATTGACCCAGACCAGCCTGGGCGATATCGACCTTTCCGTCGAGTTCCTCGGTGCGCGTCTGCGGGCGCCCGTGTTGGTGGGCGCCATGACGGGGGGTGCCGAATTGTCGGGCACCATCAACCGCAATCTGGCCGCTGCCGCACAGAGTCTCGGCATCGGCATGATGCTCGGGTCGCAGCGGGTCATGCTCGACAGCGCTCTGGGCGAGCAGGCCGCCGCGAGCTTCACCGTGCGTGACGTGGCACCCGACGTGCTGCTGTTCGGGAATATCGGCCTGTGTCAATTCACGAAGGATGCGGTACCGGACATCGTCGGAGCCCTCGACCGCGTCGGGGCGAATGCCCTTGCCGTGCACACTAATCCACTGCAAGAAGCGATGCAGCACAACGGTGACACTGATTTCGCCGGTTCGCTCGACCGGTTGCACGACGTGGCCGCCATGCTCGATTATCCGGTGCTCCTGAAAGAGGTAGGCCACGGGATCGGCGCCGCTGCCGTCGCTGAATTGCTGCGGCTGACCGATGATCCGCCGGTGGCCGCCATCGATGTCGCGGGTGCCGGCGGCACATCGTGGTCGCGCGTCGAGCAACTGGTGCGCTACGGCGAAGTGCGTTATCCCGACTTGGCCGAATGGGGGATACCGACCGCGCAGGCCCTCCTCGAGGTGCGTGCGGCGCTACCGCGCATGCCATTGGTTGCTTCCGGTGGAATCCGGACCGGTATGGATGCGGCCAAAGCGCTTGCCTTGGGTGCCGACGTGGTCGCGGTGGCCCGCCCGCTGCTGTCCGCCGCCATCGAGTCCGAAGAGGCGGCAACGGCCTGGCTGCAGAGCTTTATCGACGAGCTTCGCATCTGTCTGCACGGTTGCGGCACCGCCGATCTTTCTGCCCTGCGCAAGCTGGGCGCGATACGGATCTAGGTAAGGCGGATGGCGGTAATTCTGGCTTACGGTTCGCCGGCGCTGGGGCATCTGTTCCCGCTGAGCGCCCTGCTGGTTGAGCTGACCCAGCGCGGCCACGAGGTCCACCTCCGCACGATGGCCAGCGAAGTCGCCGGCATGCAGAAGACCGGCATGCACACCGAAGCGATTGATCCACGGATTGAGGCGATCGTCGGAGAGGATCGACTGGCGCGCGACGCTTTTGACGTCCTGAGAAACTCAATCGATGTGCTGTGCCGACGGGCGGTACTGGAAGTGGACGACCTCCGGGACGCGCTCACCCAGGTACAACCGGACGTGGTCATCATCGACGCGAACTGTTGGGGCGCAATCTCGCTGGCTGACGCGGGTGATCGGCCCTGGGTGGTGTTTTCACCGTTCACTCCGTACCTGCGCTCGCGGTGCGCACCGCCATTCGGCCCCGGTTTGCGCCCATGGCCCGGCGTCGTCGGCACGGTCCGCGATGCGTCGATCCGACCGATTGTCAGATATCTGTTCGATCGCCCGATGCGGCCCAGGATTAACGCCCTTCGGGCTGGACTCGGAGTGCCACCCGTCGATTCGGTGGACGAGCTGATGCGCCGCGCTCCGCTGCTGTTGGCAGTAGGAGGCGAGCCTTTCGAGTACCCGCACCCGGACTGGGGCGACGCGGTGCACTTCATCGGCGCGTGCGTATTCGAGCAGGCCGGAGCCGTGGCCCCGGACTGGCTGGAGGCCATCGACCGGCCCATCGTGTTGGTCAACACCTCCTCAATTGCCCAGGCCGACGCCAACCTCGGGCACATCGCCTTGCGTGCCTTGGCGCGCGAGCCGGTGCATGTGGTGGCGACTTTCCCGGCCGGCATACCCCGCGAGTTACCCCGGGCGCCCAACGCGACGGTGTGCGAGTTTCTCCCGCACGGCGCAGTGCTGGACCGGGTGATCTGTGTCGTCACGCACGGAGGCATGGGAACGACCGTGAAGGCGCTTAACCGAGGAATCCCGGTCTGCGTGGTGCCCTACGCCCGTGATCAGGCCGAAGTCGCGCGCCGCGTGCAGGTGGCCGGCTGCGGCACCCGGCTGCCGCCGCGGCGGCTCAACCCGGCACGGCTGCGCACTGCCGTCCGCGAGGCGGCCGAAATGGCGCCCGGAGCACGACGTGTCGCCGCGGGTTTCGCCGCGACCGGCGGCGTGGCGCGCGGAGCCGAGCTCATCGAGCAGCGGTTGCTGTTAACTGCGGGGCGTGAGGGACCGGGCCGACCCCTGCCGACGGCGTGGGGTTGCAGTTCGCCCCAGTGGTGATGCGGCTCCGGGCCGCGGGGCGTGCAGCTCGTCCTCAAAGACCGACATCCCAGCGATCATGGCCGTAAAAACCTGGTGCGCGGCGGCCAGATCCTCATCGGTCAGATCCCCCATGGCCGCACTGATGTGAGCCCCAAGCGGTCTGAAGAAGGTGTGAGCTAACGTCATGCCACGGTTCTCGTAGCGCAGGAGCCACTTACGTCGATCCTCGGGATCGGGCTCGCGTCGGATGTGGCCCGCTTCGATCATCCGGTCCACCAGATAGGTGATCGCCGGCGGAGATACGTCCATGCGTTGCCGAAGCTGCGCCAGGGTCAGGGGTGTGCCGGCCGTCTCGGCCACCATGATGTGCAGAAGGGCATGGAAATCGCTGCTACTCACGTCGTTCATGCGGGCGAAGTGCCGTCCGACACGATCGGACCGAGCGGTGATCGCGCGGAGATCGGCCGACAGCAGCTTCTCCAGGTCCGCCCGGCCAGGGGGTGGGTCATCAGCACGCCGTTTGGTCAACTACCCGCATCCTTCATCAACTACATAGGGTACGGCGTTCCGGGTCGAGAGTTCGCTCCGATCAGTTACGCGCGTCGGATGCGAACCTAGCCCAACCTAGCTCTGGACGCAGGTCCTATGACTTCATTGGGTCGTGACCCCAATTCATCAGCGAGTAGCGCCATGCCGAGTCGGCAATATCGCCCGTCGGGTGCTGGGCAAGATGGCGCTTGGCATAGCCCACAACCTTGCGCATGTGTGCGTAATCGTCATCGTCCAAGTCGGCGCGCTTGGATCGCAGGATCGCAATGATGCGACGTCCGCTGGCGTGACCCGTCGACTCCTTGCCCCCTCGTTTTTGACCGACGCTCTGTGATTGGTCGGTCTCGAGCCACTTCTCGATTTCGCGAGCCGTCATATTGACGTATTGCTTGAACTGCTTCCAGGTGGTGTCTTGATCCGTGCTGACCATCGTTGCGCCCTGCGGGTCAGTTGTCGCGGGATCGCAGTGCTCTCGGCTTGTGCACCGCTTCCTTTCCGGTGTTGTCTCTGCGCTCTTGGTATTGCGGTTCGTCCTTGGATGCCCGCACTGTGCGTCCCGCGGCCTCGGTGTCCGAGGTGATCTCGCGTTCCACTTCTCCTTTGACGTTGTGTCCGTGACTCTTCCACTCGACGTTGTCGCCCTTGCTGAACTTCTTGTCGCTCAATGTGGTTCGCTCCCCTCGCGCCTTGACCGGTTACCGGACGGATACCCCGCTTTCCCGCGTTGAATCGCCAGTGCAGTCCACGACACGGCGGCGGCGAGGAAGGCAAACGCTTGGGCCCGGCCCGTGCGGTGCGCGGGATACAGGACACCGGCGACATAACGACCGATGAATCCGGTTTCGGGCAACGGATCCATTCCGGCTCGGGCACGTGCCCACGCCTCCAACGAGGTCAGCGGACAGGGAAATCCAAGCGCTACAACGCCAACCCCCCAGCACACGGTCGGTAGATGCAGCCAAAATGTGCGCCGCCAGCGCAGCGCCAGAAAGCCGCCGCTGGGCAGATAAAGGAGATACGCCAGGTGCGCCGCCGCGGTGGCGACGACCACGGCGAAATATGCTTTCTTCATCGCTTTCTCACTAGAGAGATCCGAGCTACGGGCCAGCACCTGCGCGCAATTGATAGCGGCGTTCGGCGTAGTCCATGTCGTCGCGCCACAGCCGGTTGGCGGCGTGGCGCATCAACGGCCTGATGAGTGGAGCGGCGGTTTGGGCCACCTTGAATCCCGGTCGAGGTGACTGCGCGATGACCGCCTCGATGACGGCTA
>JAVROZ010000135.1:0-3357 GCA_032162485.1 Mycobacterium sp. | reverse complement strand
GCTACCGTTCCCTTGGTGATCGCTACCGGGTCATAATCGATGTCGCCGGTCGCGACTGCGATCTCTTGAATCGTTCTGATGTTGGGTTCGATGCGAAAACCCATGTGGTCAGCGATCATTCGCACGGATTGCTTGAACCCCGCCTCGAGCAGATCGGCCATCGGGCCCTGCATCGCTTCCTCGGGGGTGCCGCCGAAGCCCATGATGTGGCGCACCACGTCGGGTGCGTTGTAAGTGCGGATATCGGAGAATTCTTCGGCACGCACGTGCGTGACCGCGGACGACAGTGACGACACCATCAGCGGGAATCGCTCGGTGATGCCGCCGGGATGAATGCCCGACCCGTGCAGCGTCACCCCACCTTCGAGCGCGGCGTCGGCGATCGCCTGAACGCGTGGGTTGCTCAGGTCGGGGTACACCCAGCCGACCGGGGTGACCACGTTCTTGCCCGAGCGCAGGATCGCAATGACGTCGTCGTCGTTGGGTACCAGCGGGCTGTACATGACGCAGTCGGCATCGGTGGCCAGCACCTCCTCGGTGCTGGTGGTCGCGGTGACGCCCAACTCGGCGGTGCCCAAGATCTGCCCGACGTCGACGCCGTCCTTGCCCGCACTGTGTACGCGGCATCCCACCAGTTCCAGTCGCGCATGGTTCAGGACGCACTCGATGGCGGCTTTGCCGACGCCTCCGGTTGCCCATTGGATGACACGAAGCTTGGACGGACTACTCATGGCGACCTCCCGCTTGGACGGTGACCAGCGGCACGCTATGCCGCAATGGCAGTCACTGTCAACGGGTAGCCAGCTGCCCGACGGACGGGTTACTGCACGTCTGCAGTCTGGCCCGCGCGTTCGGCGGCCGCCTCGTCGGTTTGGCGGACGAACCGACGAAAAAGGGCGGTGGCGGTCGCGATGCAGACAACGAGGAATGTCGGGCCGATCGTGACGATGAGAATCTGCGACAAGTCCACCGGCAACGTGAAAATCCAGGCGACCGCGGCGACCGGGAACAGGCCGCAGATCAGTCCGAGGCGAAAGCAGAGCCGGTTGTGCAGACGGTGCCAGTCACGGATGTCCTGCTCCGTCCAGCCGCGCTTGGGCAAAGCCGCGTCCGCCAGACCGGGCACGATCGCACCGGCGATCAGCTTGGAGGTCGGCTTGCGCACCAGGCCGCTGATGACCACGGACCACACCAGAAAGGTGGCCGGGATGAGTTCGGTGACCTGGACGATCCGCGGGTTCTTGGTGGTGAACGCGACGGTCAGTGAGACCGCGGCGCATACCAGCACGGCGATGTTGACGGGTTCGAACTTGTGCTTGCGTACCGCGATGTACACGCCCTGCAATGTGGCGACGACGATCGCGCCCACCAGGGCCAAGTAGGGCGTTACCTCGAACAGGCGAAGTCCGTAGTAGGCAATCACCGGCGGCACGGTGTTGATCACGGTGGTCTTCGCGTATTCGCGCAGGCTCTTCGGTGCGTCGAATCCAGTGCTGGAGGACTCGCTGGCTAAGGGTTCGGTTTGCTTGGACACAGCTCGAGCGTATCCGGCGTCTTTTAGCTCACCCTAAGTCGGATTGGCGCTCGCTGCTCTCGGGCGCTAATTTTCCGGGGTGACGTTTTCAGCTGGCGCAGTGGCGCGGTGGATCGCCCCCTTCCTTACGGTTGTGGCCTGTGTTGTGGCCTTTGTCGGTATAGGTCTCCTTGCCGACCCGGTACAGGTTGGTCGCGCCCCGGCGATGCGCTTGGCTGCCGGTGAGGGCAACCCGCTGGCCGGCATGCCGTTGTACGTCAATCCCAATTCGGCGGCCATGCGCGCCGCGCAGCAGGCCAATCCGCCGAGTCCTGAGTTGACGGCCGTCGCCAATACGCCGCAGGCGTACTGGATCGTCCCGGGCTCCTCAGCGGCGACGGTCGCGAAGTACACCGGCGACGCCGCGGCTGCCGGTGCCATGCCGGTATTCACGCTCTACGGAATCCCGCACCGCGACTGTGGCAGCTTCGCGGCGGGAGGGTTCGGGTCGGCCGGGGAATACCGAGGCTGGATCGACGGCATCGCCGCAGACCTGGGGTCGTCGCCGGCGGCGATCGTCGTCGAACCCGATGCACTCGCCATGGCCGACTGCCTGTCGGGTGACCAGCGCCAAGAACGCTACGACCTGATTCGGTACGCCGTCGAGACGCTGACCCGCAATCCCGGCGCGGCCGTGTACGTCGACGCCGGACATTTGCGCTGGCATAGCGCCGAGGACATGGCCGCCAGGCTCAATCAGGCCGGTGTGGCCCGCGCCCGGGGTTTCAGCCTCAATACGGCGAACTTCTTCACCACCGAGGACGAAATCGGTTACGGCGAGGCGATTTCGGGGCTCACGAACGGTTCGCACTACGTGATCGACACGTCGCGCAATGGTCTCGGACCAGCGCCCGACACCGGGCTCAACTGGTGCAACCCCAGCGGCCGGGCACTGGGCATTCCGCCTACCACGGCTACCGGTGGCGCACACGCCGACGCCTATCTGTGGATCAAGCGTCCCGGCGAATCCGACGGCACGTGCGGCAAAGGCGACCCGCCCGCGGGCACCTTCGTGAGTCAGTACGCCATCGACCTATCCCGCGGCGCGGGCCACTAAGAATGCGTCGCGCCTGACGCCGTCGCAGCTTCGGCGGCACGGTGGGTCGCTTGTGCTTCGGCGTTGCTGCCGCGCATTGACCGGTTATCCTGCGCCCGACCACGTTTGTTGTGCGACGCGGTAGAAGTTGGCACCCAGGACGGCGTGAATATCGGCTGCGTTCCAACCGCGGCTTTCCAGGTGCCCGCCGAGAGTCAGCAGGGTTTCCGGCGGCATCCATTGAATGGGCCCCCATCGGGTGTAGCTGTCGTCGAACAGATCGGGATTGCGCACCAGTTCCGCGAGGAAATCCGCATGGTCGAAGGAGAAGTCGCTGCTGATACCCACATGCTCGATACCGATGAGTTCTACTGCGTACTCCAAATGGCGCGCCATCGCTTCTAGGGTGGGAGTGTTGGGGCCCAGGAAGATTCCGACCCCGGTGATGCCGACGACGCCACCGGTCGCGGCGCAGGCGCGCGCCTGATCGTCGGTGATGTTGCGCGGGTGGTCCCACACCGATCGCATGCAGGAATGGCTGTAAACCATTGGCCGAGTAGTTATCTCGCACATATCCAATCCGGTCCGTGCGCTGCAGTGTGACCCGTCCACGACAATGCCGACCCTGTTCATCTCGGCGACGATCGCTTCGCCCCATGCGGTCAGTCCGGTGTCCACGCCATCCAGGCAGCCGCAGCCCGCGCGGTTGGCGTAGTTGTAGGAGGGAAGCAGGGTGCGCACCCCGAGA
>JAVROZ010000134.1:0-4057 GCA_032162485.1 Mycobacterium sp. | reverse complement strand
GATTAGTCAAGGCGGTGGCCCGCTACGATGTCGAAACCGGTTCGCAATTCCTGGGTTTCGCCATCCCCACAATCATGGGTGAGGTTCGTCGGCACTTTCGTGATCACGGCTGGGCCGTAAAAGTCCCGCGTGGAGTCAAAGGCCTCAGCCTGCGCATCAATGCGGGCAGAACCGAACTCTCTCATTCGCTGTCTCGCGCTCCAACTGCCACGGAACTGGCCAACCACCTTGGCGTGGACCGTGAACAAGTCGTGGAGGGACTCATCGCCGGCTGCGCCTACTCCACGTATTCCCTTGATGCACCAGTGGTGGCGGGCGACGACCCAATGGCCTTACACGAAACGATGGGCGGCCTCGACGCGAACTTCGAAACAGTGCTCGAGATCGAAACCGTCCGACCCCTGATCGCGGCGTTGCCCGAACGGGAGCGAACAGTGCTGATGCTTCGCTTTTTCCAAAACATGACGCAGTCGCAGATAGCGCAGCGTATCGGTGTGTCTCAGATGCACGTGTCGCGAATCTTGACGCTTGCGCTCACCACGGTACGGGAACAGGCGCTACCACTCGAAGCGGCGGCACCGGTAACCGGTGATACGAAGTGGCCAGCGCCGGACGTAACCCGCACGACCGCGAGGCATTCGGTGTCAGCGCCGGTCAGCTCTGGTAACCGTTCACCAGGCATTAACCGTGTCGGTACCCTCGCCCCCGGGGTGGACAGGCATGAGAACGTGGCCTAACACCCGCTAGGGTCGTCCCACAAACACTCGCGTCAGTGCGATGTGGTCAGATCGGTTGTTGCCGGCCCTTCAAGCAGCGTGCCGTCCGGCGCGAATCGCGACCCGTGCAGCGGGCACTCCCAGGCCTGGTCGGCGTCGTTCCAGTTGACGATTCCACCGAGGTGCGGGCACACCGGAGAGACGGTGCGCTCGATGCCGTCGACCCGGGATCTGGCTTCGAGGTGCCACGGGGGTCCACTGACCACGCCGCCCTCGTCGTCCCCAGGGCTACGGCTGCTCCAGCGCGTCGCAGGTGTGATCCAACCCCGGCCAAGGTTGAGCCCGACTTCGAGATTGGCCTGTATGGCAGTCCCCAGTCCCGACAGCTCATGGCGGCTCCAGCTGGCGAACGCGTCGGCCCAATCCATTCGTCCGCCCAGGATCCGACTCGACAGCGCCAACGCCGCCGCTGGACCGTTGGTCATCCCCCATTTGTTGAATCCTGTTGCGATGAAGATAGTTTCGAAGTTCGGCAAGATGGGACCGACGTATGGTAATTCGTCGATCGGAGTGTAATCCTGCGCCGACCAGAAATGGGTCTGCACCGCGCCCGGATAGTGCAGGCGAGCCCACGAGGACAGCTCGTCAAGTGACTTGGTGGGGCTCTTTTCCCGCCCCACCGTGTGTCCCGCGCCGCCCACGATCAGCAGCTCACCGTCGTCGACCGGTGCGTAACGCACCGAACGAGTCGGCGAATCGGTCGAAATCATCATCGGGCGGGTGATGGTGCCGGGGACCTTGAAGGCCAGGCAGTAGGACCGCTGGGGCTTCACCCGCGCGAAGTACCCGCCGCGATCCAATATCGGCATCCCGGTAGCCAGCACGAGCTGCGCGGCCTGCAGGTCGACGTCCTGCTGAGTCTCGTCGTTGACGCGGACCCGCAACCCGTTGCCTCGCCTGGATACCTTTCGCACCCGGGCGTGCTCGACCAGCCGCCCACCGTGTTCGAGTAATTCGACGACCAGGACGTCCAAGTACTTCATCGGATCGAACTGCGCCTGTTCGGCCAGCCGTACCCCGCCGTGGTAGGGGAATGGGACATCGGCGTCGTCCTCCCACGTGACAGGCAAACCCACCGTCTCGCACGCTTCGAATTCAGCACGCGCAGGCGCGACACCCTCGCTGGACTGGGCATAGGTGTAGGCGTCCTCGCGCTGGACCGCCACGCCGCGGGACTCGCAGTGCTGGAGCACCCATTCCATGCCTTCGCGGTTGCCGTCGACATATGCGCGAGCGATGTCCCTGCCGTGTTTCGGCAGAATTTTCGACAAGTGAGTGGCCTGCAGCAGGCTGATCTTTGCAGTGGTGTTGCCGGTGGTACACGCTCCGACCGTGCGCGCCTCCAACACCAAGACATCCTTGCCGGCCCGGGCCAGCAGCACCGCGGTTGTCAGCCCGGTGATGCCCGCACCCACCACGATGACGTCGGCGGACAGCGGTCCGCCGTCAAGGGTGCTTGCGGCCCAGGGTTTTCCGGTTCGATCGCTAAGCCATAACGAAGTCACGAGTCGATTGATACCCGCAATGGCTACATACAAACGATTCGCCGGGTCAAAGAATAGGCCTTCCTCCGGTGACGGCCACGCGCGCACCAGAGACATAACTCGCATCGTCGGAGGCCAGCATGACATAGACGGCAGCCAGTTCAGCGGGCTGACCAGCTCGGCCCAGCGGCACGTTGTCCCCGAATGATGCGACTTTGTCGGCAGGCATGGTGGCAGGGATCAGTGGCGTCCAGATCGGACCCGGCGCCACGCTGTTGACTCGAATGCCTTGTGGTCCCAGGAGTTGAGCCAGGCTGGCGGACAGGTTTGCAATCGCCGCCTTGGTCGCTGCATAGGGGGCCAACGTGGGATTCGGTGAGTCAGAGTTCACCGAGGAGCTACCGATGATCGACGCGCCGGAACTCATGTGCGGCAGGGCCGCTTTGGTCAGGTAGAAATAAGCACCCACGTTGAGCTTGAAGGTATGCTCCCATTCCTCGTCACTGATCTCGTCCAGGCTCTCGTGCATCATCTGATAAGCGGCGTTGTTCACCAGCACGTCAATCCGACCGAACTCCTCAACTGCCCGATCGATGACCGCCCGGCAATGCTGCGGATCGGAAAGATCACCGGAGACCAGCACGCACTTGCGCCCGGCATCCTCGACATAGCGCGCGACTTCCTTCGCATCCTCGTCCTCATTGAGATATGCGATCAGCACGTCAGCGCCTTCTCTCGCATAGGCGATGGCCACCGCGCGGCCGATTCCGCTGTCACCACCGGTGATGACCGCGCACTTGCCGGTCAGCTTTCCTGAACCGGTGTAACTGTTCTCGCCGCAATCCGGCACCGGGTCCATTTGGGCTTGGACGCCCGGTACCGATTGCTGCTGCTCGGGAAATCCCATGTTCTGATCCTCCTGGCCCGTTGCTTCTAATGTCGGCTCCAGCACGTGGCCGGTTATCTTGCCGTTAGTAACCGTTCGCGGGCCGAATAAACACAGCGCTGCAGCGCCGGCGGGGAGCGATCAGAACCCCATCCAAGAACTGCGCGGTGTCAGTTTGGCTCGGTGGACCGCGGGTATTACCCGAACGCACTGTTCTTCAATCAGCAGGGACGGATTCGCGACTGGACCGCGGTCAGCTCTGACCGTTCAGGCTCCCAGCACCTCGTGTATGGCCGCTACGTGTGGAAGGAACATGCCTTGCGCGTCGCTTCGGTACCGGCTTCTCACGTCTACGTACGCCATCTGGCCGACCACGGTGTGGATTCCGTTACGCGGCTGGATGATCCCGAGCCAGCCGACGGTCGCAAGGTTCCTGGCGGCTGGTGGCCCCCGTTGATGCTCGAGCCGGGCTGGGTCAGCGACAACCACGAACGATTCGACGTGTTTCATGTGCACTTCGGCTTCGACGCGATCGGCCCCGAAGTGCTGACCGACGTGGTCCAAGAACTCAAGATGCATCACAAGCCGCTCGTGTACACCGTCCATGACTTGCGTAACCCGCATCACCCCGAGCCGGAGGCGCATGCCGGACAACAGGACGTGTTGGTTGCGGCGGCTGACGAGCTCGTAACTTTGACACCCGGTGCTGCACAGATCATTTGGCAGCGATGGGAACGCCACGCCCGGGTACTGCCGCATCCCCACGTGCTGGATCGTGACCGCATCGAGCGGCCCCGTGTCCGTGCGGACCGTTTCATTGTGGGCCTGCACGCCAAAAGCCTACGCGCCAACATGGATCCGCTACCGGTCATCGCTGCGCTGGCTACCATCGTGTCAGGGCTGCCCAATGC
>JAVROZ010000133.1:0-6787 GCA_032162485.1 Mycobacterium sp. | reverse complement strand
GCCCCGCCGCCGCCGGGCAACCCGGCGTGGATGCCGCCGAACTATCCGCCGGTGCCGCCGCAGGTTCCGTTCCCGAAGTACCTCGAGCCGCCACCCCCGCCGGTGGGCACCGGTCCGGAACCACAGGCCAGCGGCACGGCGTATACCACCTATGACCCCGCCACCGGGCTGTTCAAGGATCCGGCAGGCGGCACTGGTATCTTCGCGTCCGGCATCACCGGTACCGCCCCTGCGGAGAATTGGGTGGACCTGATGCTCGCCCCCAAGCCCCTGTAACGAGAGCCTTCTTGACTAGACACCTTTCGATGGACCAGTAGTGGCAGAACAGCAGTCGACGACGCAGCGCGTGCGCCGCCGGGCGTCGCGCGCGGCGGGCCCGGCAAAGCGTGACCCGAGCGACGAAGCGGGGACCGACGCCGGGACTGGAACGGCCCTGGTCGGGGAAGAATCGACCGTCATCGTTGCGGCTGGGGCTGGGGTCAAACCGAAGCGATCTGCCAAGAAGAAGACACCGGCCAAGGCTGCCCGGACCCCGCTGCGGCCGCCCCCACGGCGCCGCGCCCACAGCGCCCTGGTTGCGTGGGTGTCCTTGGCCGCCGCGGGTTTGATCATCGCGGGCCTGACCTGGGGAGTGCTCGTTCTGAGCGGACAACACCGGGCCGCGCAGGCCCAACAAGCCCGCGAGCAACTCTTCGTCGATGCAGCCACTCAGACCGTGGTCAACATGTACACCTATAAGCCGGACACCGTCGATGAGTCCGTCAACCGCTTCGTCAACGGCACCAGCGGCCCGCTGCGCGGCATGCTCAGCGCCAACAACAACGTCGAAAATCTCAAAGCTCTGTACCGGTCCACCCAAGCGACATCCGAGGCCGTCGTCAACGGCGCTGCCCTCGAAGGCATAGACGAGATCAGTTCCAACGCGTCGGTGCTGGTGTCGGTGCGGGTGACGGTCGCCGACATCGACGGCGTCAACAAGCCGTCCATGCCGTACCGGCTGCGGATCATCGTGCACGAGGACGACGCTGGACGAATGACCGGCTATGACCTGAAGTACCCGGACGGGGGCAACTGATGCGGTGGAGGCGGTGGCTGGTCACCTTCGCCGGCAGCCTGCTACTCACCGTCATCGTGGCGCTGGCCGCGATCGGTGGCTACTTCTACTGGGACCGGGTGGAGACCCGGGGCGAGCAGGCAGCGCGCGCCGTCTTGCCAAAGCTGGCCGCCAAGGAGATACCGCAGGTTTTCGCCTACGACTATCAGACCGTCGAACGCAGTCTCACTGAGGCGTACCCGTTACTGACACCGGAATATCGTGCGGAGTTTCAGAAGAGCGCCAACGCTCAGATCATTCCGGAGGCGAAGAAGCGCGAGGTCGTTGTGCAGGCCAGTGTGGTCGGGGTGGGAGTCATTGCCGCCAGAAGAAATTCAGCCTCGGTAATGGTGTATATGAACCGGACCGTGACGGACAAGGCTCGGCAGCCGCTTTACGACGGCAGCCGCCTGCGCGTCGATTTCAAGCTCGTCAGCGGCAAGTGGCTGATCGCTTACATCACCCCGATTTAGCGGCCCACTAGAAGCAAATCGCAATATCGTTGCACCGCAACGGATACCGTTCGATCGGGCTCGGCGGGGGGCCGATGAGTTGCAGCGAGAACGGTTCCTTCTTCATATCCGGCTGCAGGCCGCAGACCGCGCTGGACAAAACGGTGTGCGTGCCGGCGAACGACGTGTTGTCGAACGCATAGGTGTCGCGGGACTCCGCGTAGCTGCCGCCAGGGCAGGCCACGCCCTCGGGCTTCTTGACCGGAAAGGTCCAAAGTCCGCCGGTCAGACGGGCTCTGCCGCTGAAGTTCTGCAGCCGCTCCGCGCGCGTAGTGGCGGCCTGCGGCGTGGCGCTCACGACGTTCAACGCACAGAAATCAGCCATGATCTCCGGGTTGTCGTAGTCCTTGTAGTAACGGCTTCCGTTGACTTGGTCGCACAGTGCCGTGATAGTCCAGGTCGCGCCCGATGCCCCGGCGATGTTGACCGTGTAGGTGCCATCCGGCGGGGGCGCAACAGCATGCGCCGGCTCACCCGATTCCATTACCACCGCTGCCGCGACGATCGAGACAATGCCGGCACCAGCGGCCAGCCCGCGACGCAACTTCATGTCGGTCTTCCTCTCACACCCAGCACTGCACCTGAGTATCACAGCCTTTGAGCCCGAAAACCATGGCCAGGCCCCCGATCAGGCCCTGCCCGAGGGATGCGATTCGGCCAGCGCGTCGAGAAACGACCGGGCCCAGCGGTCCACGTCGTGGGCGAGCACCTGGCGTCGCAATGCGCGCATCCGTCGGCGCCCCTCCTCTTCGGACTGGTTGAGCGCCGCCTCGATCGCATCCTTGACGCCCTCGAGGTCGTGTGGGTTGACCAGATAGGCCTGACGGAGTTCGGCTGCGGCACCGGTGAATTCGGACAGCACCAAGGCGCCGCCCAGATCGCTGCGGCACGCAACATACTCCTTGGCCACCAGGTTCATCCCGTCGCGCAGCGGGGTCACAAGCATGACATCACTGGCGACGAAGTACGCGACGAGTTCGTCACGGGGGACCGGACGGTGCAGGTAGTGCACCACGGCGTGGCCGACCTCGGCGTACTCGCCGTTGATGTGGCCGACTTGGCGTTCGATGTCGTTGCGCAGAATTTGGTAACTTTCGACGCGCTCCCGGCTGGGCGTGGCCAGCTGGATCAGCACGGTGTCATCCCGTTTGGCCCGGCCCTCGTTGAGCAGTTCGTCCAAGGCCTTCAGCCGGACGTCAATGCCTTTGGTGTAGTCGAGTCGGTCCACGCCGAGCAGGACCTTGCGGGGATTGCCGAGTTCGGAGCGAATCTCGCGGGCCCGGCGCCTGATATTGCGGTCGCGGGCGGTCTGGTCGAGCGCGGTGGAGTCGATGGAGATGGGGAATGCGCCCACCCGCACGGTGCGGGAACCGTACTCCACTTCACCGAATCGCGACCGCACCCCGACCGATCCACGGGAGGTGTTCGCGCCGAGCAACTGCCGAGCCAGGACCATGAAGTTCTGGGCGCCGCCGGGCAGGTGGAAACCCACCAGATCGGCCCCGAGCAGACCTTCGACAATCTCTGTGCGCCATGGCAATTGCCTGAACAGCTCGACCGGCGGGAACGGGATGTGCAGGAAGAAGCCGATGGTCAGGTCAGGCCGCAGCATGCGCAGCATTTTCGGTACCAGTTGCAGCTGGTAGTCCTGCACCCAGACCGTTCCACCTTCGGCGGCGGCGCGTGAGGTGGCTTCGGCGAACCGGCGGTTGACGTCGACATACCGCTCCCACCATTCGCGGTGGTAGATCGGTTTGACTATGACGTCGTGGTAGAGCGGCCACAGCGTGGCGTTGGAAAACCCCTCGTAGTACTGGGCGACGTCATCGGCACTCAGCCACACCGGATGCAGTGTCAGATCGTCCTGGACGATCGGCTCCGCATCAATGTCCGCGGAGCTCAGGTCGTCCTTCACCAGGCCGGGCCAGCCGATCCAGGCTCCGCGGCGTTTGCGTAGCAGCGGCTCTAAGGCCGTGACCAAGCCCCCGGGGCTGCGTTTCCAGGTGGTGGTGCCGTCCGCGAGCCGCTCCAGATCGACCGGAAGCCGGTTGGCGACCACGACGAAATCGGAGTCGCCGTAGCCCGCCGACGTCTCAAGATCCTTGGCCTTCGAGGTGCGGTTGCCTCTGGCGGCCATTAGCTCTCGTGCTTCGCCGGTCCAATACCGAGCATCGACAGGAAGACGCGGCATTCATCGGCGTCGACCGCGTAGGCGGCGACGACACGCCTGGCCTGGCGCGCGGTGCTGTCCGCCAGCGGTTCCACGTCGCCGATTTCACTATGGTCCGTTTTAGTGGGCATGCATCAACTGTAAGCCAAGCCACACTTCAGAACGTGGCGAGCACCTCTTTGGCCGCCCGCTCACCGGACTGGATCGCGGGACCCAATCCAGCAACTGCACACACTCCCGGTGGCGCGCGGGCCAGACCGTCGCCAACCCTGCGCAGGGAGCTCTTACAGACTGGACGTAATGTGTAACGCGGCGGCCCAATGACAGCAAGGTGGCGGAATGACAGTCTCAGACCAAGCCGGTACTCAAGCCGGCGACCAGGCAGACAGCGCCGGCCCGCCGGAGATGGTGGCCTACGAAACCCTCGACGAGGGACGCATCGCCCGGATCTGGCTGAACCGGCCCGATGCTCACAACGCGCAGAACCGCACCCTGCTGGTTCAGCTCGACGAGGCGTTCCTGCGTGCAGAGGCCGACGACGCTGTGCGCGTGGTGATCCTGGCGGCGCGGGGCCGGAACTTCTCCGCCGGCCACGACCTGGGTTCGGAGGAGGCGCTGCTGGAGCGCAAGCCTGGGCCGACCCAACATCCGAGTTTCCAGTCCCGCGGGGCGACCCTCGAGCCGA
This sequence comes from Mycobacterium sp., assembly GCA_032162485.1. Taxonomy (GTDB): domain Bacteria; phylum Actinomycetota; class Actinomycetes; order Mycobacteriales; family Mycobacteriaceae; genus Mycobacterium. Next base: position 2,327 of record JAVROZ010000133.1, on the reverse strand, counting down.
TTGTCGAAAAGCTGTATCACCAGGAGTGGCACTACTTCTTCGAGAACACCTGCCGCTGGCGCGATCTGCGCAAGATCACCATCGCGCAGGTGCAGGGCAACGCAATCTCCGCGGGTTTGATGCTGATCTGGGCATGTGACCTGATCGTGGCCGCCGACAACGCGAAGTTCAGCGACGTGGTCGCGGTGCGGCTCGGCATGCCGGGCGTCGAATATTATGCCCATCCTTGGGAATTCGGTCCGCGCAAGGCCAAAGAGCTGCTGCTGACCGGTGATTCGTTGGACGCGGACGAGGCCTACCGGCTGGGTATGGTTTCCAAGGTTTTTGCGGTCGACGAACTCGAAGAAAAGACCCTGGAATTTGCCCGGCGCATCGCCGAGCGGCCGACCATGGCTGCACTTCTGGTCAAGGCTTCGGTCAACGCCGCCTCCGACGCAATGGGATTCACCGAGGCGCTCCGTCACGCATTCCATGTTCACGAACTAGGGCACGCACACTGGGCGGCCTACAACGAGAACCGATTCCCGGTCGGACTACCGCCTGACGTCGAAGATTGGCGCACCGCCAAGCCGACCAAGGTCGCCCGTCGCGATACGCCGTAACGCTCATGGTTCGATAGCTAGAACCTGTTTCAGTTTCTTCCGTGAGGGGCCCCGGTGCAGCTTTCATTCCACGACCGCACATATCTGGTCACCGGCGGCGGTAGCGGTATCGGTAAAGGAGTGGCGATCGGGCTGGCGTCAGCCGGGGCGTCCGTCATGATCGTGGGCCGCAACCCCGACCGGCTGGCGGCGGCCGTCGAAGAAATCGAGGGCCTGCAACTTTCCGGCTCGGTCCGCTATGAGCCCGCCGACGTCACCAACGAGGACGAGGTCGCCCGGGTGGTAGACGCCGTGACGGCGTGGCACGGCCGGCTGGACGGCGCGGTGCACAGTGCCGGCGGCTCCCTGACCGTCGGGCCGATCACCCACACCGATTCGGACGCCTGGCGTCGCACGGTCGACCTCAACGTGAACGGCACCATGTACGTGCTCAAGCACGCCGCGCGGGAGTTGGTGCGCGGCGGCGGCGGATCGTTCGTGGGGATCTCATCGATCGCCGCCAGCAACACCCATCGCTGGTTCGGGCCCTATGGGGTGACCAAGTCGGCCATCGATCACATGATGATGCTGGCCGCCGACGAACTCGGGGCATCGTGGGTCCGGGTCAATGCCGTCCGCCCGGGCCTGATCCGTACCGATCTTGTCGACGCGAGCGTAATCCAGTCACCGGAAATCAGCGGCGACTATGCGCTCTGCACCCCGCTTCCGCGGGTAGGCGAAGTGGAAGACGTGGCCAACCTGGTGATGTTCCTGCTCAGCGACGCCGCCAGCTTCATCACCGGTCAGTGCATCAACGTCGACGGCGGCCATATGGTGCGTCGCGGTCCGGACTACTCCGCAATGATGGAGCCGATGTTCGGTGCCGACGCCTTGCGTGGGGTGGTCTGACCTCCTTTCTAGGCTCGGCCGCCTTAAGTCGGGCACGTTATTGCGCCTTACTAACTAATTGCTATTTGCGCAAGCGCGTTACATAAAGGCGTAGTTTTGTCATCTTGTAAAAGTCTTGGACAAAGTTGCGTTAATCCGGGTTAGTGATGCAAGCACGGATTCTTGCCCCCAAGATGCGGATGCAGTGTTAGGGTCGCCGGAGATATGAATTGCCCGTTCCGATATACGCCCGTTATAGGGGAAATATCGTTTCGTGATCTAAGGAATTAGACCATGTCATTTGTGATTGTCGAACCGGATCTACTTTCGGCTACCGCGGTGGATGTCGCCGGCATCGGCTCGGCCATCACCGCTGCCAACGGCGCAGCGGCCGCTCCGACGACGGGAATGCTGGCTCTGGGTGCCGATGAAATATCGGCGGCTATCACCGGCTTCCTGAATGTGCAGGCCCGGGAGTACCAAACCATCAGCGCGCAATTGGTGGCTCTGGTCAACGAACGCCTGGTGCGGGCGTTCAGCGCAGGTGCGCAGTGGTATGCCGGCGCCGAGTCGGCCATCACGACGTCGTTGCAGAACGCGGAGCGGCAGGTGCAAGGGATTGTGAGCCTGCTCGCCAACGGTGGTCGCCCGGTGCCGAACAATCCGACGACCTCCACCCCATCCGAACCAACCACCCCGACTACGCCGACCACCCCGACTACGCCGACCGGGCTGTCCGCGACGTATTCGACGGCGTCGCAGTGGGATGGCGGCTTTACCGGGAAGTACACGATCACCAATTCGAGTGCGACCCCGATAAACAACTGGCAGCTGCAATTCACTATGCCGACCGGCTCC
>JAVROZ010000132.1:0-3191 GCA_032162485.1 Mycobacterium sp. | reverse complement strand
CGGTCGTGGGTTTCTGGGGCGCCGCCTGGTCGCATGAAATCTCGGTGGTGGCCACCGGTTCGGACGAACAGTTTCGGGTCGCCGCCGGTGGCGGTCCGCCGGCGCAGTGGGCGGATATTGCGGCGGTGACTGTGGTCGACCGCGTCGATCCGGCCAGTAGGTCGGTGGTCAACCCGCGGATCGTGTTCGCGCCCGGAGCAGCTGGCATTAGTGCAGGTGCGCTGCGAATAGTGATGACTCACGAGCTATTTCACTACGCTGCGCGCGCTGACACCGCCATGGATGCGCCGCGCTGGCTCACCGAGGGAGTGGCCGATTTCGTTGCCCGGCCCCCGGCCCCACTGCCCGCCGAGGCGGCGTCCGCGGCGCTGGCATTGCCGTCGGACCAAGATCTGGACACTCCGGGGCCGCAGCGCTCACTGGGCTACGACCGGGCCTGGTGGTTCGCACGGTTCGTCGCGGACGCCTACGGACCGACGAAGCTGCGTGCGCTCTACGTAGCTGCGTGCGGTGTCGGGCACTCCGATCTGCCCACCGCATTTAGTGAGGTACTCGGTGTCGACACTGCCGGTCTGCTGGTGCGCTGGCAGCAATGGCTGGTGAGCCGGACCTGATCTGGCCTGGCTTCTCCTCGCGCCGCTACCGCAGCGCGCATCGTCGCCAGGCTAACGTGACCTGGTGAGCCGGGTCCTGCTGGTAACCAACGACTTTCCCCCACGGCGCGGCGGCATCCAGTCATATCTGGGGGAATTTGTTGGCCGGCTGGTCCGATCGGGCGCCCATGTAGTGACGGTGTACGCGCCAAAATGGAAGGGCGCCGAGGCTTTTGACGAGACGGCCGACGAAACGGGCTACCGGGTAGTGCGTCATCCCACCACGCTGATGCTGCCCGTGCCTACGGTCGACGCCCGGATGCGCCGGCTGATCGTCGAGAACGATATCGACACTGTCTGGTTCGGCGCCGCCGCGCCGTTGGCACTGCTGGCGCCGCGGGCCCGGCAGGCCGGAGCGTCCCGGGTGCTGGCCAGCACCCACGGACACGAGGTGGGCTGGTCCATGCTTCCGGTCGCGCGTTCGGTGCTGCACCGCATCGGTGATGGCACCGACGTGGTGACCTTCGTCAGCCGTTACACCCGCTCTCGCTTCGCACCGGCCTTCGGCCCAGGGGCCGCACTGGAATACCTGCCGCCTGGGGTGGACAGCGACCGGTTCCGGCCCGATCCGGCCGCCCGCGCCGAGTTGCGCGAACGCTACCGGCTGGGTGAGCGGCCGACGGTGGTGTGCCTGTCGCGACTGGTGCCACGTAAAGGTCAGGACATGCTGATCAGGGCCATGCCGTCGATTCGGCGACGCGCCGACGGCGCCGCGCTGGTCATCGTCGGGGGTGGTCCGTACCTCGAGACCTTGCGCAAGCTGGCGCGGGAGTGCGGGGTGGCCGACCAGGTGATCTTCACCGGCGGCATCCCGGGCGGCGAACTTCCGGCCCACCATGCGATGGCCGACGTTTTCGCGATGCCGTGCCGCACCCGTGGCGCCGGCATGGACGTCGAAGGCTTGGGCATCGTCTTCCTGGAGGCTTCGGCGGCCGGGGTGCCGGTTGTCGCCGGCGACTCAGGGGGTGCCCCCGAAGCGGTGCAGCACAACAAGACCGGGCTGGTGGTCGACGGCAACTCGGTAGACGAAATCGGCAACGCGATCAGCGAGCTGTTGACCGATCGCGACCGGGCAGCGGCCATGGGTGCCGCCGGTCGGGAGTGGGTGAAGTCAGTGTGGCGCTGGGACACGCTGGCCGACCGGCTCGCGGGTCTGCTGAGTGGCGACGATGCGAGCCGGAATTAGCTGCGGTCATTCCTTGTCGTAGATCGCCTCGATGTCGGAGGCGAACTTCTCGGCCACCACGTTGCGCTTCACCTTCATCGTCGGTGTCAGCTCGCCCGTGTCCTCGGTGAAGTCGACGGGCAGGATCCGGAACTTGCGAATCGACTCGGCGCTCGACACTTGCTTATTGGCCTTTTCGACGGCCGTGTCCACCTCGGCGACCAGGTCCGTGTCGGTGGCCAGATCGCCCACCGAGGCACCGTCGGCCTTGCTGTTGCGCTGCTTCCAGCCTTCGAACGCCTCGGGGTCGATGGTGATCAGCGCGCCGATGAACGGCTTGTTGTCCCCGACCACCATTGCCTGGCTGATCAACGGGTGCGACCGCAACTCGTCCTCCAAAACAGCCGGCGCGACGTTCTTACCGCCCGCGGTGACGATGAGTTCCTTTTTGCGGCCGGTGATGCTCAAGAAGCCGTCCTCGTCAATGGAGCCGAGGTCGCCGGTACGGAACCAACCGTCGGCGAACGCTTCCTCGGTGGCCTGTTCGTTTTGCCAGTAGCCGGCGAACACCACCCCGCCGCGCACCAACAGCTCCTTGTCTTCGGCGATCTTGAGGCTGTTGCCGGGCACCAGCTAGCCCACGGTCCCGATTTTGATACCCTTGGGCTGGTTGACCGTGATGGCCGCACTGGTCTCGGTCAGGCCGTAGCCCTCGTAGATGGTTACGCCGACGCCGCGGTAGAAGTGGCCCAGTCGGGCACCCAACGGCGCCCCACCCGAGACGGCGGCGTGACAATCTCCGCCCAGCGCCGCGCGCAGCTTCTGATAGACCAGCCGATCGAACAACGCATGCCTGGCGCGCAGCACCATTCCCGGCTTGCCATCGTCGTGGGCTCGGCTCCAGTCGACCGCGGTCTGGGCGGCCTTCTTGAAGATCGGCCCCTTGCCGTCGTTGGAGGCGTTCTGCTCGGCGGTGTTGTAGACCTTCTCGAACACCCGCGGAACCGACACCACCACTGTCGGCTTGAACTCCGCCAACAAGGGCAGCAGGTTCTTGATGTCGCTGGTGAAGCCGACGGTGACTTTGCTGTGGTATGCCGACAGGGTCAGCGCCCGTGCCAGCACATGGGCCAACGGCAAGAACACCAGCAGCCGCTGACCCTTGCTCAACAGCGTCGGGAGGCACTCCATGGTGCCGCGTATCTCGTTCAGCAGATTGGCGTGGGTGAGTTGGCAACCCTTGGGTCGTCCGGTGGTGCCCGAGGTGTAGATGAGGGTGGCCGGGTCGTCCACATGCAACGCTTTCTGCCGAGCGTCGAGCTCAGCCTTATCGACCGATGCACCCTCTTCGATGAGCTGGTCAAGCGCCTTGG
>JAVROZ010000131.1:0-3182 GCA_032162485.1 Mycobacterium sp. | reverse complement strand
TCTGAACCGGTTCAGTAAATTTGCGGCTTCGCAAACTTCGCAAAATGACCAGAAGTCATAGCCGAAATTTGCAAGTGAAATGGGTGGACCTGCAGGAATGGACTGTGCCATCGTCGTGTTAGCACACCAGTGAAGTCGAGAACTTAGCATCTGCCCGGAAGGCGGTGCGCTCGACACAAACGCAACTCAGTCCTGAGTTTCCCAGGAAGACCGTAAGGAGCAGCCACATGTCTGTCGTTGGCACCCCCAAGAGCGCAGAGCAGATTCAGCACGACTGGGACCACAACCCCCGCTGGAAGGGCGTGACCCGGACCTACTCGCCGCAAGATGTCGTGGCGCTGCAAGGCCACGTCGTCGAGGAGCACACGCTGGCCCGTCGCGGCGCCGAGGTGCTCTGGGAGCAGCTGCACGAGATGGACTTCGTCAACGCGCTGGGCGCACTGACCGGCAACATGGCCGTCCAGCAGGTGCGGGCCGGCCTCAAGGCCCTCTACCTGTCCGGTTGGCAGGTCGCCGGCGACGCCAACCTCTCCGGCCACACCTACCCCGACCAGAGCCTTTACCCGGCCAACTCGGTGCCCCAGGTCGTGCGTCGCATCAACAACGCGCTGCTTCGCGCCGACGAGGTCGCCAAGGTCGAGGGCGACCGGTCCGTGCAGAACTGGCTGGCGCCGATCGTCGCCGACGGCGAGGCCGGCTTCGGTGGTGCGCTCAACGTCTACGAGCTGCAGAAGGCGATGATCGCAGCCGGTGTCGCGGGATCGCACTGGGAGGACCAGTTGGCCTCGGAGAAGAAGTGTGGCCACCTCGGTGGCAAGGTGCTCATCCCGACACAGCAGCACATCCGCACCCTGACCTCCGCCCGGCTGGCCGCTGACGTCGCCGACGTTCCGACGGTCGTCATTGCGCGTACCGACGCCGAGGCCGCCACGCTGATCACCTCCGACGTTGACGAGCGGGACCGCCCGTTCATCAATGGCGAGCGCACCAACGAGGGCTTCTACCGGATCAAGAACGGCTTGGAGCCCTGCATCGCCCGCGCCAAGGCCTACGCGCCGTACGCCGACCTGATCTGGATGGAGACCGGCACTCCCGACCTCGCGTTGGCCAAGAAATTCGCCGAGGGCGTCAAGTCCGAGTTCCCCGACCAGATGCTGGCGTACAACTGCTCGCCGTCGTTCAACTGGAAGCAGCACCTCGACGACGCCACTATCGCGAAGTTCCAGAAGGAGCTGGGTGCGATGGGCTTCAAGTTCCAGTTCATCACGCTGGCCGGCTTCCACGCGCTGAACTACTCGATGTTCGATCTGGCCTACGGCTACGCCCGCAACCAGATGAGCGCCTACGTCGAGTTGCAGGAGCGGGAGTTCGCCGCCGAGAAGCGGGGCTACACCGCCACCAAGCACCAGCGTGAGGTGGGCGCCGGTTACTTCGACCGCATCGCCACCACCGTGGACCCGACCTCGTCGACGACCGCTCTGGCGGGCTCGACCGAAGAGGGTCAGTTTCACTGAGTTAGCTGCCGAGCAGCCGCAGAATCGCACGCTTGCAGCCCAACCGATGCGATTCTGCGCTCCCCCGCGAGCGGGAGGTGCCCCAGCTGGCGCATAAGACCAGTGCTCAGCCGGGCGACCCCCGGCTTGCGCTGAAGTAGCATAGGCCCCGCCCAGCCACCCTGGGCGGGGCCTATTGCGATGCAGGGCAATTCGATACCTGGACGACTCAGGAGATAAACAGTGAGCGACGCAGCAATTCAGCGGGTAGGCGTTGTCGGGGCCGGACAGATGGGTTCCGGCATCGCCGAGGTGTCCGTGCGCGCGGGCGTCGGCGTGACGGTTTTCGAGACCACCGAGGCGCTGATCACCTCGGGACGCAACCGCATCGTCAAGTCGCTGGAGCGGGGTGTGAGCGCGGGCAAAGTCACCGAGCGAGAGCGCGACCACGCCCTGAATCTGTTGACGTTCACCACCGATCTCAGTGACTTGGCCGATCGGCAACTGGTAATCGAGGCCATTGTCGAGGACGAGACGGTCAAAGCCGGCATCTTCGCCGAGTTGGACCGGGTGGTCACCGATCCCGACGCCGTGTTGGCGTCCAACACTTCCAGCATCCCGATCATGAAAATCGCCGCCGCCACCAAGAATCCGCAGCGGGTGCTGGGTCTGCACTTCTTCAACCCGGTTCCGGTGCTGCCGCTGGTCGAGTTGGTCAGCACCCTGGTCACCGACGAGGGTGCCGCCGCGCGCGTCGAGGAGTTTGCCAGCGCAGTATTGGGCAAACAGGTCGTGCGTTGCTCCGACCGTTCCGGCTTTGTGGTGAACGCGCTGCTGGTGCCGTACCTGCTCTCGGCCATTCGGATGGTCGAGGCGGGGTTCGCCACCGTCGAAGATGTCGATAAGGCCGTCGTGGCCGGGCTGTCGCACCCGATGGGCCCACTCAAGCTGTCTGATCTCGTTGGCCTGGACACCCTCAAGCTGATCGCGGACAAGTTGTACGAGGAATTCAAAGAACCGCACCTCGGCCCACCGCCATTACTGCTGCGGATGGTTGAGGCGGGTTTGTTGGGCAAGAAATCCGGGCAGGGTTTCTACAAGTACTAAACGCCTCTGGGTTACTTCGCCATGGTGAATTGATCGATGTCGGTGTACCCCTCGCGGAACAGCTTCGCGCAGCCCGTCAGGTACTTCATGTAGCGGTCGTAGACCTTCTCTGACTGGATCGCGATCGCCTCGTCCTTACTGGCTTCGAGGGCGGCGGCCCAGATTTCCAGGGTCCGCGCGTAGTGCTGCTGAAGAGACTGGATCCGGGTCGTCTTGAAGCCCGCCGCTTCAGAGTGCTCTTCGATCACCGGAAGCGTCGGTAGGTCGCCGCCGGGGAAGATCTCGGCCAGAATGAACTGGCTGAAGTGGACGATTTCGCGGGTCAACGGCGTGCCCTTGGCCCTGGCTTCTCGCATCGTGGGCCGGACGATGGTGTGCAGCAACATGATGCCGTCGCTGGGCAGAACTTCATAGGCCGCCTTAAAGAAACGGCGAAAGCGGTGGCGGCCGAAGTGTTCGAAGGCGCCGATGGAGACGATCCGGTCGACGGGCTCGTGGAACTTCTCCCAGCCTTCCAGCAGCACTCGCCGGGAGCGGGAAGTGTCCAGTTCGTCGAACTTTTTCTGGACGTGAGTGGCCTGG
>JAVROZ010000130.1:0-8233 GCA_032162485.1 Mycobacterium sp. | reverse complement strand
GGAAATCATCGCAACTTCGGGCTGGTGACATTACACTCGTTGACGTCCCTAGGTGTGGACCGGTCAGAGGCCCGGTTCCGGCAGAGCTGCGTTCCCATTGCGCCCTGCGCGTAGCAGTCTGTAATGGTGAGTGATCCGAGCGGCGCTGGCAACGCTCGACGGGCGAGGTTGGCCACATTGTGACTAATCCTCAGGATCCTTTCGGGCGCAACCCATTTAGTTATGATCCACTAGGCCGGATCCCTATCGAGCCGCCGCCTGCGGAACCGTTGGATTTCCCGGAACCGCCCGCGCCCCAGCGCCGGGTCAACGCATACGCGACACTCTCGCTGCTGTACGCCTTCGTGTTCGCCCCCGCCGGGGCGATCCTGGGACACCTGGCCCTTGGACAGATCCGGCGCACCGGCGAAGCGGGCCGCGCGCGGGCGCAAGTTGGGCTGACGCTGTCGTATGCGTTCATCACCGTTGCCGTCGTCGCGCTGGTGGGCTGGGCCAGCTTCGCTGTCATCGGGTCCAATCGAGGCCACCGGACCGCGGCACCGACCACCGCGAGCGACACCCCACCCCCGCCGACGGTGGCGCCAACGGATCTAACCCGGCTGTTGCCCGGAGTCACTGACGTCAAGAAACTCACCGGTGATCAAAACCTGGTGTCGGAGCAGACGTGGGATCACATCGCCAAGGGCAACAGGGAAGGGACCCTAGACCGCCCGGAGTGTTGGGGGACCATCGGCGTGGGCACCCCGGATGCGTACAACGTCGAGGCGGTTTTCGGCTACCACGCGTCAGAGTTTTCCGATACACGCGACAACTCGATGCAGATCATCGCAGGCGTCGCGGCATTTCGTGATGCCGACGCAGCCCATAACCAGCTGACCCAGTTGCTGTCCGGATGGCGGCAATGCGGCGGCGCCAATCTGAAATTGGCCCTCCCTTCCGGGCAGACGTTGATTTTCTCCCTGGGCGCTCCTGCCGATGCCGGTAACGGCATCACCACCATCGATGTCGAGACCAAGGGCCTGCGGCGGTCCGTGCGCGCGATCGCCGCGAAAGCGAACGTGATCACCGACCTCAACGTGTCCTACTCAGCCTCGGCCGCCCCCGCCGACCGCGCCAAGCAGGTCACAGCCATCGCCAACTACATCCTTGGCAAGATTCCCGGCTGAAGGGAACCCCGCCGGGCCGGCGTCGGCGACGCGCTTCTGCACTAGATGTCCCAGGTATGCACCGGTTCGTTGGCGTGCATGTGTTCGCAGTACCGGCGCAGCATTTCGGCAAGGGCCTGCGGCCGGGTCATGCCACCGCCTTCCAACTTCGCCACCGCGGCCACTTGCCAGCTCGCGCCGTTGCGCCCGGCCCTGGCGCGACCTTCGATGACGCCGAGGAATCGTTCGCGTACTTCGACATCGACACCCCAACGCCGCAGACCCTCGTGAGCCATCGGCAGCAGTATGTCCAGGACCAGTTTCTGCGTGCTCACCTCGCCGACACCGGGCCATTGCAGCCGGGCGTCGATGCCCCGCTGGGCTGCCTCGAGAAAATTGCGGTGCGCCACGGGGAAACTCATCTCCGACCACACCGGCAGTTCGGCTTCGGACAGCGTGCGGAGCACGCCGTAGTAAAAGGTCGAATTAGCAAGCATGTCAATGACACTCGGCCCCGCCGGCAACACCCGGTTCTCCAGGCGGAGGTGTGCGCGGCCGTCGCTGACGTCGTATACCGGTCGGTTCCATCGGTAGACCGTGCCGTTGTGCAGACGTAATTCGGACAGCTCAGGGGGGCGACCCGCGGCCAATTCGGCGACGGGATCTTCCTCTGACACTTCGGGCAGCAGCGCCGGGAAGTAACGCACATTCTCCTCGAACAGGTCGACGACGGAGGTGATCCAGCGCTCGCCGAACCACACCCGCGGGCGAACCCCCTGCGTCTTCAACTCCTCGGGCCGAGTGTCGGTGGACTGCGCGAACAATTCGATACGGGTTTCCGACCAGAGTCGGTGGCCGAAGAAGTAGGGCGAATTCGCGGCCAGTGCCAGTTGCGGGCCCGCGAGGACCTGCGCGGCGTTCCAATTGGCGGCGAAGTCGTCCGGGTTCAGCTGCAAGTGCAGTTGCATACTGGTGCAAGCGGATTCGGGTGCGATCGAGGCGGCCCGCCAGTTCAATGGTTCCGGGCCGGCGATGTCGATCGGGATATCCTCGCCGCGAGCATTGAAGATCGAGTCATTGAGTGCGGTGTACCGGGTCGATTCACTCATCCATCCATCAGATAGATGCTCGGGCATCAGAGTGGGCAGGATGCCGATCATCACGATGTGCGAGCCGCTGGAGCTGGCTTTGATCTCCGCGGCGTTGAGGCTGGCGCGTACCTCCTTTTCCAGGTCCAGCCCGGTGTGCCCGGGTAGCGGACGGGGCGGCACATTGAATTCGATGTTGTAAGCGCCTAATTCGGTTTGATATGCCGGGTCGGCGATAGCTTCCAGCACGAATCGATTCGACATGGCGGGTTGGTAGTTGCTGTCGACCAGGTTGCATTCGATCTCCATGCCGGTGAGCGGCCGGTCGAAATCGAAAGGGGTCTGCGTGAGCATCGTCTCGAAGACATCTAGACATAGCCGCAACTTGCGCCGGTATTCCCGCCGATGTGTGCGGTTATACGTGGTGCGCCTGACCTCTTCGCCCACAGCACCGATGCAACAGGTTTACCGGGCGCTGCGCAAGCTGGCTTGGTGGCGACTGGCGACCGCAATCTGCGGCAACGGACGCAACGGCCACATAGCGGCGACCCGCTTCACCCGGCTCGCCGGGCTTGTGATCGCCACGGGCCTGACGGTGGCGACCCGCTTCACCCGGCTCCGCCGCGTTCGCGATCGCCACGGACTGTTGAACACCGTGCCGCCCCATAGGTCGACTTCGATCGCCGGGTCGGCATGTCTGGCCAGCGCCAGTAACGCCGACCGGCTGTATGCCCGCAACGAACTGATGATGCCGTCATGCGGCATCGGAAACACGGCCCACGGCAACATCTGCGCTAGCCGCAGCAGATGCAGGATCGACGGCGGTCGGGGTAGATCGACGATCACCAACTTATCCGCGACCCGGGTTCCTTCGGCGAACACCCTGGACGCCAGCGCCGGCGGCAGGTGATGGATCGACAGCGCGAAGACCGCGAGATCGTAGGTGCCGTCGGGCGCATCGATGGCCGTGGCATCCATCTCGCGGACGGTGGCGCGGGGATGAAAGCCGAGGTCACCTGCGCCGATGGCGGCAACCGACAAGGGGTCGACATCGGTGACCGTGATGTGGGCGCCGGGATGCATTTTCAGCAGTGTCCGCGACAGCCCGCCGTGGCCGGACCCGAGTTCGAGGATCTTGGGATCGGACACGTCGCTGACTTCCTCGAGCACGATCCGGGCAATCGTCTTATGCAGCCCGAACAGCCGCCCCACCCGGTCCAGGGATCGGATAGCCGCGCGCTTTTTGCGCTCTACGTCGTCGCGGTCGATGTACTCCGGAAGGTCGGTCTCCAGTTGACGGTCGAGCCACGACGCATCAGGGCCACCGCGCGGCATGGCCTCGATATCGGGTTCGGTAGACATTAAGCAATCATGGACGATTACATGCAGCGTCCAACGTCACCGTAGGAGATGTCCGTTGGCTGGGTCCCCAGAATTCGTAGCCGCCATCGACCAGGGCACCACCAGTACCCGCTGCATGATCTTCGATCACGACGGTGTCGAGGCGGGCCGTCACCAACTCGAGCACGAACAGATCCTGCCTCGCGGTGGCTGGGTAGAGCACAACCCGGTAGAGATCTGGGAGCGCACGACCTCGGTGCTGACGTCGGCGCTGAATTCCACCAAGCTTTCTTCGAAAGACATTGCAGCACTGGGTATTACCAATCAGCGTGAGACAACGCTGGTGTGGAACAAGAAGACCGGGCGCCCGTACTACAACGCGATCGTCTGGCAGGACACCCGCACCGACCGCATCGCCTCGGCACTCGACCGCGACGGCCGCGGTGATGTAATCCGCCGCCGAGCGGGCCTGCCCCCTGCCACTTATTTCGCCGGCGGCAAGTTGCAGTGGATCCTGGACAATGTCGACGGCGTGCGCGAGGACGCGGATAGCGGCGACGCCCTGTTCGGCACCGCGGACACCTGGGTGCTGTGGAATCTGACCGGCGGCACGCGCGGTGGCGTGCACGTGACCGACGTGACCAACGCGAGCCGAACGATGCTCATGGACCTAGAGACGCTGGACTGGGACGACGAGCTGTTGTCGTTCTTCTCGATACCCAGGGTGATGCTGCCGACGATCGAACCGTCGTCTTCGCCTGAGCCGTACGGTGTTACGTCGGAATCCGGTCCCCTCGGCGGCGAAGTGCCCATCACCGGCGTTCTGGGCGATCAGCACGCGGCCATGGTCGGTCAGGTGTGCCTGGATGCCGGCGAGGCGAAAAACACCTACGGCACGGGCAAATTCCTGCTGCTGAACACCGGCGAAAAGATCGTGCGTTCCGACAACGGCCTGCTCACCACGGTCTGCTACCAATTCGGTGACGCCAAACCCGTGTACGCCCTTGAGGGTTCGATCGCGGTGACCGGCTCGGCGGTGCAGTGGCTACGCGATCAGCTGGGCATCATCAGCGGCGCGGCCCAGAGCGAATCATTGGCCCGGCAGGTCGACGACAACGGCGGCGTGTACTTCGTGCCGGCCTTCTCCGGCCTCTTCGCCCCGTACTGGCGATCCGATGCCCGGGGTGCGATCGTCGGGTTGTCGCGGTACAACACCAACGCCCATGTCGCCCGCGCGACACTGGAGGCAATCTGCTACCAGAGCCGCGACGTGGTGGACGCGATGAAAGCCGATTCCGGTGTGCGCCTCGAGGTGTTGAAGGTCGACGGCGGGATTACGGCCAATGACTTGTGCATGCAGATTCAGGCCGACGTCCTGGGTGTGGATGTGGTGCGGCCGGAGGTCGCCGAGACGACTGCGCTGGGCGCTGCCTATGCGGCAGGGCTGGCGGTTGGGTTTTGGGCCGACCCGTCCGATTTGCGGGCAAACTGGCACGAGGACCAACGCTGGACGCCGAACTGGGACGACGAGCAGCGCGCCGAGGGCTACGCGGGCTGGCGCAAGGCTGTGCAGCGGACCCTGGATTGGGTTGACGTGTCCTGAGCTCGGTTTTATCCAAGGCCCGCTGCCCGGGGGATCAGTCCTCGCCGAGGATGCCGTAGATCTCGCGACGCGCGTTGTTGAGCACGTCGACGATCCGCTGCTGCTGCTCCGCGCTGGCGGCCTGCGCCGACTGCCCGACCGCGCCGAACAGTTGGCGCGTGGCGGTGCGGAGATTGAGGTGGCCCTGGTCGGCGCCTTCGGCGATTTCCTCCCACGGCGGGGTCTCGACCTTGTCCGCGGCCGCACGCCCTTCGTCGGTCAGCTCGAAAAGCTTCTTGCTGCCGTCGGGGTCGTTCGCGGTGACCAAGCCCTCGTCATCGAGTAACTGCAGCGTCGGGTACACCGAACCGGGGCTCGGCTTCCATATTCCGTTGCTGCGTTCGGCGATCTGCTGGATCATCTCGTAGCCGTGCATCGGCCGCTCGCTGAGCAGCGCCAGAATGGCCGCCCGGACGTCACCGCGCCGGCTTCGGCCGCCTCGACGACCACCGCCGCGCCCGCCGCCGGGACCGAAACCGAATCCGGGACCGAACCCGAATCCGGGACCGAAGCCTGGGCCGAAGCCCACCGGTCCGCCGTGTTCACCCGCTTGGTCGCGGAGGTTGTCGAAGAATTCCCGCCGGGCGTGCCGCCTGGCGCCATGGAGTCCGCGCGGCGGTACTGGGCCGAACCCGAATCCGGGTCGTGGGCCGAATGGGCCGATCGGAGGAGTGAATGGGGTGTTCATGTGTGTTGTCCTTTGTCTGTTGAGGAGGCGTCAATCGACGCTTCCGGTGTATCACTTCATATCACGATATATCGTTAACTATCGCGATGCAACGAGCAATTTTGGCCAGTGATTCGTTTGCGATACGTCAAGGCCGGGTAGCAACTGACGCATGAATGGCGATAACCGCGACCTGACCGTGGCCACCGGTCCTGGTGGCACCACCCAATCGGAGCAACGCGATGACGGCGGGACGACGCGTACCCGGGTCAACTGGGTGTTAGCGCTGTTGAGCGTGCCAGCCGCCGCCATCGTCATGCTGTTTGCGCTCGGGGCAGTGATGAGCACCGATTCCTGCGATGAAAGCCGATGCCCGAACCTGGGCGACGGAATCAGTTTCGACGTGTTGTTTTACGGCCCGCCGCTGGTCGCCCTGTTGGTCAGCGTCGCCTCGGTATTCACGGCAAAGCGCCGCGCCGGTATCTTGGTGCCGCTGGGCGGATTGGCGCTGTTGACTGCCGACGTCGCCATCCTCGCGGCCACCGTCGCGCAGTAGTCACCTGGCGAGGACAACAAAATCAACTCGGCGGTGAAAAGCCGCCGTCGCTCTGCGTAGGCGCGGATTGCGGTGCCTGCTGTTCGGGCCACGGAACGGAATTCTGCTGCCCAGTCCCCGCATGGGGCGGCGGCCAACCCGGAGCTGGCGGCCACGGCCCTGGCTGCGGGCCCATTTGAGGCCCCATTTGAGGCGCCATGCGCGGGATGTTGGCATGAAGTCGAGCCAGTTCGCGACGGTGGCGCTCGGCGAGCACCGCGGCCAGGATCAGCTGCGGCGGCACGCCCGGCGGCGGGGGTGGCGCGATGCGGGAAACCACGTCACTGGCGATTCGGTAAGCCATCTGGGTGCGCAATGCAGGGTCGAGTTGTGTTGCCCGAGAGAGAAATTGACGTGCTACTTCAGCCTGGCCCGCGGTCAGTCCGGACAGCTGCAATGACGACGCCCACCCCGCCAGCTGTGGTGGCATCGCTGGCGGTGGCCCCAGCCGGGGACCACGCTCGCTGATCACGACCGTGCCGGCGAACATGTCGCCCACGCGCTTGGCCTTCGGAGACAAAACGCTGCAGATGACGGCCGGACTGCCGAACAGCATCCAGATCTCCACCACCGAAGCCAGTGCGCGAAACATCGCCTGGCGGAAACGTTCCGGACCGCCGTCGTCGGACACCACCCGCAGACCCATCACCATCTTTCCCAGCGACCGTCCCCGGGTCGCGGTTTCGATGGCCACCGGGTAGCCGACCATCGCCAGCACGGTAAAGATGATCAGGAATGCGACGGTCAGAGCTTCGTCGAATTGTGACAGTGAAGCCGCCCACAGCATCAGACCGATGATGTAGCCGACGAAGATCACGGTGATGTCGATGATCGCGCTCAGCGCGCGCACGGGTAACTGGGCGATCTGGACGTCGAGCACCACGGCGTCCCCGGTTACCACCTCCGACATACCTGCGAACGGTACAGGCGGGCCCCAATGGTGGCGACCCGCTGCACACTAGGCTGCGAGGGTGGACGTCGACGCGTTCCTGCTGACCCATCGCGGCACCTGGGACCGGCTCGACCGGTTGATCAAGAAGCGCCGTTCGCTGACCGGGGCCGAGATCGATGAACTCGTCGAGCTCTACCAGCGCGTGTCCACACACTTGTCGATTTTGCGGTCGGTGTCGTCGGACTCGTTGGTCATCGGCCGCCTCTCGGGTCTGGTCGCGCGAGCACGGTCGGCGGTCACCGGCGCGCACGCTCCACTGACCAGTACGTTCGTCCGCTTCTGGACGGTTTCCTTTCCAGTGGTCGCTTACCGTGCCTGGCGTTGGTGGTTGGCAACGGCGGTGACCTTTTTCGCCGTCGTTGTGGTCATGGCGTTCTGGGTCGCAGGCAGTCCCGAAGTGCAGTCGGCCATCGGGACGCCAGCCGACATCAACGAATTGGTGAACCACGACGTCGAGTCCTATTACAGCGAGCATCCCGCGGCGGCGTTCGCCCTGCAGGTGTGGGTGAACAACTCGTGGGTCGCCGCCAAGTGCATCGCGATGTCCGTGGTGCTGGGAATGCCGATACCGTTCGTGCTTTTTGACAACGCCGCCAACGTGGGAGTGATCGCCGGTCTGATGTTCCAGGCGGGCAAGGGCGGCTTGTTGCTGGGTCTGCTGCTACCCCACGGGCTTCTCGAGTTGACGGCGGTCTTTCTCGCCGGCGCAGTCGGAATGCGGCTCGGATGGTCGGTGATTTCACCCGGTGATCGGCCGCGAGGACAGGTCTTGGCCGAGGAGGGTCGGGGTGTTGTGTCGGTGG
>JAVROZ010000129.1:0-3463 GCA_032162485.1 Mycobacterium sp. | reverse complement strand
GCCGGTGCCCCCGGGTGTCCCGCTGACGGTCGCCGAAGCCAAACCCGTCGTCTGTACGAAGTTCGCCGAGCCGGGATTGCCGGTGGCCGCGACAGTGCCGGTAGGGGTGGGGTTAACCCCGTTTGCTCCGACCAGACCGGCACCGCCTTGCCCGCCGTTGCCGCCGCTGCCGAACAGGTTTGCGCTGCCGCCGTCACCGCCGTGCCCTGGGGTGCCGCCGTTGATGCCAGCCAATGCGGCCCCGCCGGCCCCGCCGAATCCGCCGTTGCCGTAAAACAGTCCACCCGTGCCGCCGGATCCGCCGGCCGCGCCAGCCCCGCCGATTCCACCTGCCCCGCCGCCGCCGATCAGACCCGCGCTGCCGCCGGCGCCACCCGCCACCCCGGCGGCGGTGCTCGCGCCGCCGGTCCCGCCGTTGCCGTACAAGATTCCGCCGGCGCCGCCGGCCTGCCCGACGCCGCTGACGGTCGCGCCGGCGGCGCCGTCACCGATCAGCGGCCGCCCCAACACCGCCTGGGTGGGCGCATTAACCACGTTGAGCACCGCTTGCTCTACGGCCTGCAAAGGAGACGCGTTGGCGGCCTCGGCAGCCGAATAGGATCCCCCGGCGGCGCTCAGTGCCTGCGCGAACTGATCGTGGAACGCCCCGGCTTGGGCGCTCAGCGCCTGATACCCCTGGGCATGCGCGCCGAATATCGCTGCGACCTGCGACGACACCTCATCGGCGGCCGCAATCAGCAGGCCGGTCGTGGGAGCCGCCGCGGCGGCGTTCGCTGCGCTAAGCGAGGAACCGATAGCTGCCATATCTCTGGCCGCTAATGTCAGGATCTCCGGAGTTGCAATCACGTGAGACATCGGCGGCCTCTCAATAAAACCGCTCGATGATTGCCCGACGAATCACCGATACAGGCACAGCGGAGCGTACGCCGTCCTAGCCCTGACCGGGGGGTTTCGTGATACGGGATTGCTAGACCGGATTGCCCGACTCCTCAGCCCGCCGCTGCGCGGCGCGCATCGTCGTCGGGCTAGACCCAGTACGGCACCCGCGCCCGATACTGCCGCATCGCAAACGCCGCCATGATCCAACCGACAACCGTCAGCACCAGCACCACCGCCCAGTGCCGCAGCTCCTGGTGGGCGCCCAGCAGTGGTGCCCGCACGATGTCGAGGTAGTGCAGCAGCGGGTTGAGTTCGACGATGCTCGACCACCTTCCCGCGCCCTGCTGCCGCAGCGTTTCGTCGTTCCAGATGATCGGTGTCATGAAGAACAGCAGCTGCACAACGGAAAACAGCAGGGGGCCGATGTCGCGGTAGCGGGTCGCCAGGATGCCGAAACACAGTGACACCCACACACAATTGAGCACGATCAGCGCGAGCGCCGGGAAGACCGACAGATCCGCCCATGACCACGGCTTGGGGAAGACGATCGCGACGACGAGATAGATCACGATGTTGTGGGCGAACAGAATCATCTGCCGCCACACCAGTCGGTATACGTGCACGCTCAACGGTGTCGGCAGTTGCTTGATCAGGCCCTCGTTGGCGACGAAGACGTCGGCGCCTTCCAAAATCGAGGCATTGATCAGGTTCCAGACGATCAGCCCCAGCGTCACGTAGGGCAGATGCACCGACAGGTCGAGGTGGAAGAGTTTGGAATAGAGTCCGCCCATGGCCACGGCGGTGGTTCCGGTCGCGATGGTAATCCAGAACGGTCCCAGCACCGACCGGCGATATCGCTGCTTGATGTCCTGCCAACCCAGGTGCAGCCACAGTTCGCGGCGCCGGAAGCCGGCGGACAGATCGCCGCGTGCGCGGGCAAACGTCTTGGACTGGGCCGCTGCATCAACGAACGTCATGCCGAACCTCCGGGCCGTGCGAACCTTTCCTGACGCCCCTGCCGGCGCAGCCGAAACCAATCCAGCAGGCCCTTGGGGTCGCGGCGGGTCACCAGGAAGAACCAGCCGAACCGGACCCACTCCTGGGGCAGCAATTTACGCATGCCTGGCTGCGACAGCACGTAGCCACGATTTCGGTAGGTGAAGAACCGCTTCGTGGAATCGTCGGGGTACTGAGTGTGCATGCGCCCGCCGAGGATCGGCTTGAACTCGGCCGAGCCGCACGGGTGCAGGTAGACCGCGTCCAGGCAGGTGCCGAACGGCAGGCCGGAGCGAACCAGCCGGCGATGCATCTCCACCTCGTCGCCGCGGATGAACAACCGCAGGTCGGGGACACCGATCGCCTCCAGCGTGGACGCCCTGAACAGGGCGCCGTTGAACAGCGATGCGATCCCGGGCAAAAGGTCTTGGCCGGCTTCGGTGTGCAATTCGCTTACCCGCCTGCGCCATACCAGGCCGCGGCGCAGCGGAAACGCCAGCAATTCCGGGTCGTCAATGTTGCAGACCATCGGTGACACCTCGGCCAGGCCGTGCTTGGCGGCGCACGACATCAGGGTGTCCAGCACGTCGGCGCCGTGCGGGTGTCCGTCGTCGTCGGCCAGCCAGATCCAGTCGGCGCCGTGGGCCAGCGCCAGCAGCATCCCGAGCGCGAAGCCTCCTGCGCCGCCCAGGTTTCGGCGCGAATTCAGGTAGATAGATGGAATCTGCTGTGCGGCAACCAGATCGTGCACCGGGCTGTCGCCGGAATCGTCATTGTCGATGACGATCAGCTTGTCCGGTGCCCGTTTCTGGTTGGACAGGATCTCAAGCGAGCGAGCGAGTTCCTCGGGACGCCGATGGGTGACTACGACGGCGAAAACGGAGTCACTCAAAGTAACTCATCGGACGAAGCAGTCTGTGCCACCGGCTGATTGGTCTCGGCAAGGACTTCCCGTACGTGTCGGGCCGCGTCATCGCCCTCGTAGGCGCGCACTACCTCTTCGATGCCACCGGTCTGCCTGATGACGCCGTGGTCGATCCACATCGCGGTCTTGCACAACCGGGCCAGGAATTCGTTGGAATGGCTTGCGAATACCAAGATTCCGGACCGTTCCACCAGGCCCTGCAATCGGGTTTGGGCCTTCTTCAAAAAGTCGGCGTCCACAGCGCCGATGCCTTCGTCGAGCAACAGGATCTCGGGGTCGATGCTGGTGACCACGCCCATCGCCAGCCGGACCCGCATACCGGTGGAATAAGTGCGCAGCGGCATCGACAGGTAGTCGCCGAGTTCGGTGAAATCGGCGATCTCGTCGACCTTGGCCAGCATCTGTTTGCGGGTCTGCCCGAGGAACAGGCCGCGGATGATGATGTTCTCGTAGCCGGAGATCTCGGGGTCCATCCCGACGCCGAGGTCGAACACTGGTGCCACCCGGCCGCGGATGATGGCGGAGCCGCGGGTGGGTTCGTAAATGCCCGAAAGTAGCCGCAGCAGAGTCGATTTGCCTGCCCCGTTATGGCCGACCAGGCCGACGCGGTCACCGAGGTTCAGCGACATGGTGATGTCCCGCAGTGCCTCGATGACAATTACG
>JAVROZ010000128.1:0-6080 GCA_032162485.1 Mycobacterium sp. | reverse complement strand
GCGGCCGGCGGTCTTGCCCTTGGAACCCTCACCGCGACCGACACGGGTCTTTGCGGTTTTGGATCCGCGCGCAGGCTTCAGGTCGTGCAGCTTGATGGTCACTTCTACTTACCTCCGGTGTTCGCGGGCTCCACCGCGACGAGGTGACTCACCACCGCGATCAGCCCGCGAGTCTGTGCGTTGTCGTCACGGATCACCGAGTGGCGAATCTTGCGCAGGCCCAGCGTGCGCAGGCTCTCGCGCTGCTTCCAGCGCGACCCGATGGTGCTGCGCACCTGGGTGATCTTCAGCTGTCCGTCACTCATGATTGTGTCGCCTCTCTTGCCGCCCCTTGGTTCTGCAGGGCACTGGCCAGCGCGTCACTTTCTCGCCGCGCCTTCAGCATCGCGGCCGGGGCGACGTCCTCGATCGGCAGTCCGCGCCGGGCGGCCACCTCTTCGGGACGCTGCAGCAGCTTGAGTGCGGCGACGGTGGCGTGCACCACGTTGATCGCATTGTCGCTGCCCAACGATTTGGCCAGGATGTCGTGCACCCCAGCGCATTCCAGCACCGCTCGCACCGCGCCACCGGCGATCACACCGGAACCCGGGCTGGCGGGCCGCAACAACACCACACCAGCGGCTTTCTCGCCCAGAACCGGGTGAGTGATGGTTCCACCGATCAGCGGCACCCGGAAGAAGCCCTTGCGGGCCTCCTCGACGCCCTTGGCGATCGCGGCCGGAACCTCCTTGGCCTTGCCGTAGCCGACGCCGACCATGCCGTTGCCGTCGCCCACGATGACCAGAGCGGTGAAGCTGAATCGCCGACCACCCTTGACCACCTTGGAGACGCGGTTGATCGCGACGACCCGCTCCAGGTAATTGCTCTTGTCGCCGTCACGGTCGCGGTCGCGGCCACCACGGCCACCGCCATCCCGGCGGCCCCGCCCGTCGCGCGAGTCGCGGTTGTCACGGCTGTCTGGGGCCTGCCCACCAGCCGGCTGTTCCGCCATTATGCGGTCCTTCCAATCATCAGAAACTCAATCCGTTCTCGCGGGCGGCATCAGCCAATGCCGCGATCCGTCCACCGTAGGTGTAGCCGCCGCGGTCGAATACCACGGTGTCTACGCCGGCGGCTTTGGCCCGCTCGGCGATCAACTGTCCGACCCGCACGCTACGGGCTTTCTTGTCCCCATCCAGGCCCCGGACGTCGGCTTCGATCGACGAAGCGGCGGCCACGGTGGTGCCGTTGAGGTCGTTCACCAGTTGCACATGAATGTGGCGAGAAGAACGATTCACCACCAGCCGGGGACGTTCGGAGGTGCCGGAGATCTTCTTGCGCAGCCGTGCGTGCCGACGCAGCCGGGAGACCCGTCGGGCCCCGGATGCGCTCTGCCCCACTGGCTTGTGCGCTTCAGCCTGTGTTTGCGCCATGCCTACTTACCTGTCTTTCCGACCTTGCGGCGGATCTGCTCACCCTCGTAACGCACGCCCTTGCCCTTGTACGGGTCGGGACGGCGCAGGCGACGGATGTTCGCCGAGATTTGGCCGACTTTCTGCTTGTCGATCCCAGAGACGGTGAATCTCGTGGGTGTCTGGACGGCGAACGTGATGCCCTCGGGCGCCTCGATCACCACCGGGTGGCTGTAGCCGAGCGCGAACTCCAGGGTGTTGCCCTTGAGCTGCACACGGTAACCGACACCGTGGATTTCCATCTTGGTTGTGTAACCCTCGGTCACACCCGTGACCAGATTGGACACCAGCGTGCGCGACAGCCCGTGCAGCGAGCGGTTGAGCCGCTCGTCGTTGGGACGCGTCACCACAATTGCGCCGGCATCGTTGCGCGACACGGTGATCGGCTCGGCGACCTGCAAATCCAGGGTGCCCTTGGGACCCTTCACCGAGACGCTCTGGCCCTCGATCGTTACGTCGACTCCGGCGGGTACCGGAACCGGCTGCTTACCAATACGCGACATAGCTAGATTCCTCTCACGATCCTCGTCAGGCTCCTACCAGACGTACGCGAGGACTTCGCCGCCCACGCCTTGCCTGGCTGCCTGACGGTCGGTAAGCAGACCCGACGACGTCGAAATGATCGCGACGCCGAGGCCACCGAGCACACGCGGCAGGTTGGTGGATTTTGCGTACACCCGCAAGCCGGGCTTGGAAACCCGCTTCAGGCCCTCGATGCTGCGCTCTCGGCTGGGCCCGTACTTGAGCTGTACGATCAGCGACTTGCCCACCCGAGCATCCTCGGTGTGGAAGTCGGTGATGTACCCCTCACTCTTGAGGATCTGGGCGATGTTGGCCTTGATCTTCGAGTGCGGCAATGTTACTTCGTCGTGGTACGCCGAATTGGCGTTGCGCAGACGTGTCAAAAAGTCTGCGATCGGATCCGTCATGGTCATGACAGCGTCTGTAACCTTCCTCGCGGCGGTTCCCGGTCCGGGCCTACCGCGCACCTGTATATGGGTTTGGCCAACAATCCTGTGGAGTCCTGTGTCCTGTTACCAGCTGCTCTTCTGCACGCCGGGCAATTCACCCGCGTGCGCCATCTCGCGCAGGCAGATCCTGCACAGCCCGAACTTGCGGAACACCGCACGCGGACGGCCGCATTTGCTGCAGCGTGTGTAGCCGCGCACCGCGAACTTCGGCTTGCCTGCGGCCTTATTGACCAGTGCCTTCTTCGCCATCTACTCAGTTCTCCTTGAAGGGAAAGCCGAGGGCCCGCAACAGCGCTCGTCCCTCGTCGTCGTTCGTCACCGAGGTGACGACGTTGATGTCCATGCCACGGACCCGGTCGATCTTGTCGATGTCGATTTCGTGGAACACCGACTGCTCGGCGAGCCCAAAGGTGTAGTTGCCGACACCGTCGAACTGCTTGGGTGACAAACCGCGGAAGTCACGGATACGGGGCAGCGCGATCGAGGTAAGCCGGTCCAGGAACTCCCACATCCGGTCGCCGCGCAGCGTCACACGGGCGCCGATCGGCATGCCCTCACGTAACTTGAACTGCGCGATGGACTTACGCGCCTTGCGGATCTCGGGACGTTGCCCGGTGATCAGTCCCAAGTCGTTGACCGCGCCGTTGATCAGTTTCGCGTCGCGAGCCGCATCGCCGACGCCCATGTTGACCACAACCTTGGTCACCGTCGGGATCTGCATGACGTTGCCGTAGCCGAATTGCTTGTGCAGCGCATCGCGAATCTCGCTGCGGTAGCGCACTTTTAGGCGCGGCAGAACTTTCGCGGGGCTTTCGGTGGTCGTCATCAGATGTCCTTGCCATTGCGCTTCGAGATACGTACTCGCTTGCCGGTCTCGTCGTCGACGCGGTAGCCGATGCGGGTGGGCTTGCCGTCGGAGTCGACCACCATCACGTTCGAGACGTGGATTGCAGCTTCCTGGGTGACGATGCCACCCGAGCGGGCGCCGCGCTGATTGGTCGATACGGCGGTGTGCTTCTTGATGCGGTTGACGCCCTCGACCAGCACCCGGTTCCGTTCCGGGAATGCCTGGATGACCTTGCCCTTGGCGCCCTTGTCCTTACCGGCGATGACCAGCACCGTGTCGCCTTTGTGGACCTTCATCTACAACACCTCCGGGGCAAGCGAGATGATCTTCATGAACTTCTTCTCCCGCAGTTCGCGGCCGACCGGGCCGAAGATACGGGTTCCGCGCGGGTCGTTGTCGGGCTTGATGATCACCGCGGCGTTCTCGTCGAACTTGATGTAACTGCCGTCTGGACGCCGGCGCTCCTTGACGGTGCGCACCACGACGGCTTTGACGACGTCTCCGCGCTTGACGTTGCCGCCGGGGATGGCGTCTTTGACGGTGGCGACGATGACATCACCGATGCCGGCATAGCGTCGCGACGAGCCGCCGAGCACCCGGATGCACAAGATCTCCTTGGCGCCGGTGTTGTCGGCGACCTTCAGCCGCGATTCCTGCTGAATCACTAGATCTCCTGACCTGGTTGACGTGTGCGCGGCAGGAGAACAGGCCGGTGAACCCGAACGGGCACCACCGACGGCATCCCTAGAGCCGTGCGCGGTCTTGAAAAGCATTTGTCACCGAAAGGCACGCGGGGCCGGCTAGAGCCAGCCGAGGTCTGCCCAAGGCAACCCCTAGAGTCTAGGGGACAGCCAGCTCAGCGCCAAATTGCCGAGACGCCGTAAATATCGCCCACCTTGAAAGGGTGGTGGTTCGTCCTCGGGGTCCGGTGGTGGGCGCCCGTCGTTGCTGGTGGTGAGGGGTGCACACCGCCCAGGACACCGACACTCGACCGTTCCCCGGGCTTACACTTCCGCAATGTTCTCGGAGACGCGCTATGCGACGAATGGGGATTTGCGCGTCGCCTACCGCGCGTCACCCCCTGGCACTCGTGACATTGTCTTCGTCCCGAACTGGTTCACGTGCTGCGAGATCCTCCCAGGGTTACCCTCCCTACAAGGGTGGGTCGAGGCGATGTCATCGCTCGGTCGATTGATTTTCTTTGACCAGCCGGGCACGGGAGCGTCCGATCCCGTCACGCCGGGCGCGCTGCCGACGCTGGAGCAGTGGGCCGACAGCATCACGGCGGTGCTCGATGATCTCGGAACCCGTGAAGCTGTTCTCATCGCTATCGACGGCGCGCTGGCGACAGGGGCGTTGTTCGCGGCGACACATCCGTCCCGGACGACCGCACTGGTTGTGCTGGAGGGCTACGCGAGCGGCGAGACGCGGCCCGGAGGGCGCGACGAGGAAGCCGTCGATGCAATGGCTGCAATGTGGGGGACCGGGGAGTTCGAACACTTGGTCAATCCAGACATGCCGTGGAACGAGGAGATCCGGGCATCGTGGGCTCTGATGGAACGGCTGGCGGCAAGCCCCGCGACTGTCGCCCTCATTATGGCGTTCGTGTCCGAATTGGACGTACGGGCACTTCTTCCGACGGTCCGCGTGCCCACCCTGGTCGTTCAGCACGCCGACGACCCGACCATCACGCCTGCGATGGGCAAGTACGTCGCAGATCAAGTATCGGGCGCGAAGTACGTTGAGCTGCCGGGGCGCAACATGTACCACTTCGTTGAGCCGTGGCGCGACTCGTTTCAGGAGATCGCCGAGTTCCTCACTGGCGAGCAGGCCGAGGTTGCCGACGATCGAGTTCTGGCCACGGTGCTGTTCACCGACATCGTGGAGTCGACCCGCCGCGCCGCGCAGATGGGGGATCGTGACTGGCATGCCTTGCTCGATGCGCATGACGCCGTCGTCCGTGTGCAAATCAATCGCTTCCGAGGCCGCGAGGTGAACACCTCGGGTGACGGGTTCCTGGCGATGTTCGACGGTCCGCAGCGGGCGATCCGCTGCGCCATGGCGATCCGCGATGCGGTGGCCGCGCTGGGCATCGAGGTGCGCGCCGGGCTGCACACCGGCGAGTGCGAGGTTCGCGGGGATGACATCGGCGGGATCGCCGTGCACATCGGGGCGCGCGTGAGCGCGCTGGCCGGGGCGAACGATGTGCTGGTGTCCAGCACGCTGCGCGATCTGGTGATCGGATCAGGGCTGGAGTTCGAGGACCGCGGCGCGCACGACCTCAAGGGCGTGCCCGGTGAATGGCGGCTGTTCGCCGTCGCCTCTAAGTAAGACCGTTTGACCGAAGATCAGAACGGCGGCGGGTCGTCGTCCGGATTGGGTGGTGGGTGTGGTCCGGAGTAGTTGGGGTGCAGCGCTTTTCGGGCGGTACGGTTTTGACGGTTGTGGCGTCGTTCGGTGGCGATGCGGTGGGCGCGGTCTTGGCTGCGGGTGCGGCGGCGTTTGGGCATCATCGCGGCGCGTTCACCGCAGTAGTCGGTGGGCGGCAGGCCGGCTTCGGGAGCGGGCATGCCGCCGACCGCGTGACACAGGCTGGGAAACAACAGGGCGCTGCCCGGGGTGGTGACATGGGTGTCCCCCGCCGGAGAGGTCAGGATCAGGGTGCCGTCAGCGAGTTGCTTCTCGCGCCAGCCCCAATACGTTTTAAACAAGTGATGGGTGCGGCAATAACACTTCAGGTTCGCCGCGTGGGTGGGGCCACCCTGGGCATACGGGATGGTGTGGTCGGCGTCGCAGCGCACCGCGGGCACA
>JAVROZ010000127.1:0-8303 GCA_032162485.1 Mycobacterium sp. | reverse complement strand
CAATGAATTCAGCGATCATCGCCTCGGTCACTTCGTGCGGGTCCTTGAGGGTGGCACCGTCGGAGAGCACCGAGATGTTGAGTTGATCGACGTAGCTCCACACGGTGATGTTCAGGCCGCTGCCCGCGGTCAACGGCCCGACCGAGTAGATCTCGGTCACCAAGGCGCCACCCACCCGACCTCGGGTGCGGGGACCCGGGACGTTGGAGATGTTCAAGTTGAGGACTTTGTTCTGCCCGTCGCGGCTCGATAGCCACCGGAACATGGCCTCGGTGCCCGATGGGGGCCAGTACGCAGCCCAGCGGCTGACTAATTCCGGCCCCAACAGATGGTGGCTTTCCTTGGCGAAGACCGCGTTGTCGTGGGCGGCTTGCACCCGTTCCAGCGGATCCTGAATGTCCGTCGGCAGCGCAACCATCATCCCGCTGAACTTGTTGCCGGAGATCCGCTCTGGCGAGAAGTCGAAACTGATCGGCACCGACGCCAGCAGCGGCTCCGCTTTGCCGTCATACCGCAACAGCAGGTTCCGCAACGCCCCGCTGGACATGGCCAGCACCATGTCGTTGATCGTCGCGCCGAGCTTTTTGCCCGTCGTCTTGACGTCGGCGAGCGCCAGCGTGGCGGTGGCGAACCTGCGCTCCGGAGTGAGGACGTGGTTCATGAACGTCAATGGCGGCGTGAAGGGGCGGCTCAGCTCCGGTGAGAATTTGCGCGTGCTGCGTCGTACCCGGCGAATGCCTTGCGCGGTGTAGGCGATCGTCCCCGGGATCCGCTTGATGTGCCGCATGTGGTCGACGAACGCCGTGCTCATCAGCTCCCGTTTGGTGGGGGCCGGATCCGCCGAGTAGCCGCCGCCCTGCGGCGTCGGCATCAGGTCCATACCGTGCGCCATCAGGTTGGCCGATGCGACACCGTCGGCCAGCGCGTGGTGGATCTTGACGACCACCGCGATCCGGTCGTTGGCCAGGCCCTCGACGAAGTACATCTCCCACAACGGGTGGGCGCGGTCCAGCGGCGTGCTGGCGATCTCGCCGATCGCGTCGTCGAGTTCGCGACGGCCGCCCGGAGCGGCCAACCGCCATGGCCGAATGTGGTACTCGAAGTCGATCTCGCAGTTTTCCCGCCACATCGGGTGGTGGAACTTGAACGGGACATCGATCAGCTGGTAACCCAGCGGCACCAGCTTGTCCATCCGACCGGCGATGACCTGCCGGAACGCGTCGATGGTAAAGCCGCGGCTGGCCGGATCGAGTTCGATGATCGCGATCTTGAGGGTGTGCATGTGCACGTTAGGCGTCTCGCTGTACAGCAGCACCGCATCCCAACCGGTGAGCCGCTTCATCGCAGTTCCCTACCCATAGCGCGACCTTACAATCGGTCCGCGCTCAGATGACCTCTTTGGCGAACTGTGTCCGGGTGCGGTGAACCTGGTTGAGGAACAGCGACACGGCGTGCGCCATCGAGCCGGCACGGGGACCGTCGAGCATGTCGAAGCCGTGGCCCGCGCCCGGCAACTCCACGTAACTGACCAGCGAGGCTGATACCGAACGCAACCGCTCGACGAAACCGCGTGCCTGCGCCACCGGGATCACACTGTCCTTGCTGCCATGAATCACCAAGAACGGCGGGGCATTTCGGTGCACCCGCGCGATCGGCGATGCGTCGCGGAACACCTCGGGATGACGGGCGATCGAGCGCTGGACCACGATCCGTTCCAGGAATTCGACGAACCGGGCGCGTTCGGGAGTGGAGCGGTCCTCCCAGTCGTATCGGCCGTAGATCCCGACCACCGCGTCCACCGAGCTGTCGGCCCCGTCGGGCAGCTTCGCCTGGTATTGCGGGTCATCGGGCGTAAGCCCGGCCAGTGCGGCTAGGTGCCCGCCGGCTGAACAACCGGCCACCGCAACGAAATTGCGGTCACCGCCGAATTTGTCGACGTTGGCCCGAGCCCACGCGATGGCGGTTTTGACATCCGTGATGTGCCGGGGCCAGCGGTTCTTCGGCGAAACCCGGTAGTTGATCGCCAGACACACCCAGCCTTGCTCGGCCAGTCGGGACATCAACGCCGACCCCTGCAGAGCGTTGGTCCCGAAAACCCAGGCACCGCCCGGCACAAAGATCAGCACCGGCGCGGGTTGGGCGGGCAGGTCCTCGCGCCGCCACACATCGAGCGTCTGGATGGGGTGGTCTCCGTAATGGACGCCACGCCGGTGGAGGTACTTGTGCCGACGCAACGCCTCCCAGATCGGCGGCGTGCGTTCGGCGGCGGGCCACTCGAGGTCCAGCTCCGCGGCCGCTATCGTTCCCCGTAGGGCCGCGATGGTCACATCGTTGGTACTCTCGCGATCGCGGCGCCGCTCGTCGCCGTTGGTCGGCGCGAACCATTCCTTGGCAGATGTCGACATCAGTTCCGGCGCGATTCGCATGCCCCAGATGCTCAACGCGGCGATAGTCCCCAGCGGCTCGAGCCGCTTGCCTATCACCGGCAGTGCGGCACTCTTGCGGGTCAGGGTTAGCAGGCGGTCCGAAGGACTTGCGCGCAAGAACTGCTTGACGCAAGATTCGGACTGTCCAGTCGCCGTCATGGTGGGGACTGTACCCGTACTGGCCGGTAATAATCCCCCTTTGCCTGGCGGTTGTATAACGGTATTTGCAGAGCTGCCGGTCGCGTATTTGCCGGAATCAAAGTTTGCTTTGCTCACGAGCTGGATTTGGTTTGCTGAGGGTGTTGTCGATGCGCCCGAAATAGTCGGATTGCATAGACGACGGCGCTGCTGGCGAACATCGCGGCGGCCAACAACAGCCACCTGCCCAGAAACGGCTGCTGGGTTTGCCCGGTCGCCGCCCGATAAGTGTCCGCGCCCTGTTGAACTATGCCGGGGAGGAACACCAGCAGCGTCAGTGCGGCTCCCAATGCCGGAACCCGAATGTGGTTGTGCGATGACACTTTCAAGCGGCGGTGCACCCGCCGCCCGGTTCGGAAGATCACCGCGTCGGCCAGCGCAAAGAGCGGGAAGAGCACCAGGTCGTGGCCGATGACGGCGACGGCGAACCAGACCGCCACCGACTGCCACCAGTTGGCCGGATTCCACAGCGCGGCGGGGGTAAGCGCGACCAGGACATAGCCCAACAGCGCGAACCCCGCCACCATGGTCAACAAATGCAGCGGATGGGAACCATAGTATCTGGTGAAGGGTGTTGCGCGGCCAGTCATTTCAGCTCGTTGCGAAGTCGATGGAGGCGACCCACTTGGTGTTGTGCACACCGGGCAGCGCGGGCACGATGATCCGGGCCGGATAGCCGTGATCCAGCGACAGGTCCCCGCCGTTGACCCGCAACGCCAACAGCGCGTCGGGATCGTCGATCTGGTTGGCCTGCAACGTACTTTCGGCGAAGGCGCCGCCCCGTTGCAGCGACCGCACCCGAGCCGATCTCGGGGACGCAACCCCGGCCATCCGGGCCAGATCAGCCAACCGCACCCCGCTCCACGTCTGCACCGTCGACCAGCCTTCGACGCAGGCGATCGGTAGCCGCGCGGTGTGTTGCGGCAGCCCGGCCAGTGTGGCGCGGTCCAGCCCCACCGGCGCGGGCCCGCCGTGTAGCGTCAATCGCCATGCGGGACCGACGCTTTCGGGAGTGACACCAGCGACGGCCGCGGTCTTGTTGACCGGGAAGTCGGGGCTTCCGCCACTAGGCCGGCCACGGGGCAGCAACAGGGCGACACTGCGCGCGGGGCCACCGAGCGTCTGGCCAACCGTCAACACGGCGAGCAGTAACACTCCGGAGCCCACCAGTGCCAGCGCACCGCGTCGGCTCATGGTCGGCTCGGCTGGATCCCTGGCAACCAGCCCGGTGGCATCGGGTGACTCCGGTCGAGTACCGGATACATTGGTGCGCAGCACTTCTCGCCATGACAGTGATCGCAACCCGGTGATCATGTGCGGAATCTTGAGAGTGATGTGCATCAGGAAACCGACGATGAAGATCCAGGCACCGAAGTAGTGCGCGTCGTAGAAGCTGAACCCGAAAATGTAGTCGTACTGGATGTTGAGTACGCCGGTGATGATCTCGAAGAGCAAACCGCCGACTAGCATCAGCAACGAGAACCGTTCCAGCAGTTGGCCAATCGAGCGTGCCGGGGGCCAGACGAACAGCTTCGGAATCACTGACCACAGCTTTGCCAGCACCACCGGGATGATCACCAGCCCCAGTCCCACATGCAGGCCCTGGGTCAGCCGGTAAAGCCAGGACGGGCGGGTGGGCCAGGTGAAGGCCGGCAGTCGTAGCCAGCCGACATCGGCCGGAATGGCCTGACCGAACTGCGGCGCGTACGCGATGTAGGACAGCAGCCCGGTCAGGATGATGATGGGCAGGGCCATTAGCAGCGCCGACCCGAAGACCGACGTCAACCACGGGCCGCGCAGCGGGCTCCTGAACCGGCTGAGCCGGTCCGCACCAGGGGGTGGATGACGCTCGAGCGTGCGCCATAAGCCGGCCGGAAATCCGTGGCCTGCCCCGGGCTCGGGCGCCTTCCCGCAGTCTTGTCCCGGATCGCTCACCGGGTAGCCCTCACAGCGCGACCAGGGTCGCGATCACCCGGCCGCCGATCAGCCGGACGCCACTCACCGTGAGACCGACCTGCGCGGCGAGCGTGGCCGCACTGTCCACGCCGACTGATGCCCAGCGGAACCAGGGGCCGACCTCGCGACCGGATTCCAGCCGCACCCAACGACCCTGGATGCCAATCTCCCGGGCGTCGAACTCGGCGACACAACGTCCGCCGCGGCTCAACAACTCGACGGCCCTGCCAAGAATGCGCAGCGGGTCACCGCCTAGACCGACATTGCCGTCGACCAGCAGTACCGTCTGCCAACGGCCGATGCCGGGCAGCGGTTCGAATACGTCGCCCAGCAGGGCCGGGGCACCGCCGCGGCAGGCCAGTCGGATCGCGGTCGCCGACCGGTCGATGCCCAGTGCGGGTATTCCCCGCTGAACCAGGCGCGCCACCAGCCGTGCGGGTCCACACCCCAGCTCGATGGTCGGGCCGTGGCACATCTGGGCTACCGCCTCGTCAAATGCGTCATCTGAGGTGTCCGGCGAGTCGAGCTGGTCGCAGTCTTCGAGCTGGCCCAGCCACCGCTCGGCAGGCAGCGGTTGTAGCGCCCCGTCGTCATGGCGGATCCAACATCGCTCGCCGCCCAGCGCCCGATCGTAAAGATGCCCCAGCATTCCACGTCCCTCGTATCGTGCTCGACCGGGTCGCGCGAGCGCACGACGACCGCTGGCAACTACCGCGTCCGCCAACGCTTCCACCGATACCCGCTTCCGCGGTCGGCTACACCCACGCCTGTCAAGGGTTGCGCTCGGCGAACGCAAAACCACCGCATCCAGGGATTCGGAGCCGAAACAAACCGGGATGGCCCTGGTTGGATACTGGGTTGGTGCCGGCCGCCCCGAACGATGACGTCCACCCAGACCTGCGCCTGCTCGCGCGCATCGCGCCGCGACGATTGGTGGGTCCGCGTACCCTGCCGCTGATGCGGGCGTTGATGCCGCTGAGTGCGCGCCGCACGCCTCGCGACGTCGAGGTACTCACCCTGGGATCAGGTGTGCGTGTCCGCCTCTACCGGCCTACCGGCGGCACCGAGCCGGGGCCGGCGCTGCTGTGGATGCACGGTGGCGGCTACGTGATCGGCAGCGCGCAACAGGACGACAGGCTGTGCCTGCGCTTCAGCCGGAAATTGGGCATCACCGTCGTATCGGTGGACTACCGGTTGGCACCCGAGCATCCGTACCCCACGCCGTTGGAAGATTGCTACTCGGCGTTGGTGTGGCTGGCGGGACTGCCCGCCGTGGACGGCGAGCGGGTCGCGATCGGCGGCGCCAGTGCCGGCGGCGGCCTGGCTGCGGCGCTGGCGTTGTTGGCGCGGGATCGTGGTGAGGTCGCACCGAGTTTTCAGCTGCTGGTGTACCCGATGCTGGACGACCGAAGTGCGGCGGGTCCCGCCGATGCGCGCCACCGGCTGTGGGATCCGCCAGCCAATCGGTTCGGCTGGACCGCTTATCTCGGGGGCGCGGACCCGGTGACGGCGGTTCCGGGACGGCGCGACGACCTCAGCGGCCTTGCCCCGGCCTGGATCGGCGTGGGCACCCACGACCTGTTCCACGAGGAAGACCTCGCCTACGCGCAACGACTGCAAGACTCCGGTGTGCCGTGCCAAGTCGAGACGGTACCCGGCGCGTTCCACGGATTCGACCTCGCGCTCCCCAAAGCATCGGTGTCCCAGGAGTTTTTCCGACACCAGTGTGACGCGTTGGGTGCCGCGCTGGCCGTGACAAACTGAATCACATTGCGAAGTAAACGAGTTCGCCTTTGATGAGGGTGGCGGCCACCAGCGCGGCATCCAGTTCGGCCAAGACCACCTCGGGTGGCTCGGACAGCACACACAGGTCCCCCGGCTCACCGATCTCGACGGTCCGTGGTCGAGCCGGCCGGTCGGGCCAGCCCAGGAACATCGTCAAAGCTGTTCGTGCGGAGACACATTCACTGGCATTCAGGACGGCTCCACTGCGCGCCGTCCGCGAAACCGCGGCCCGCATCGCCGCCCACGGATCACCGTGACCGAACGGCATGTCGGTGGACAACGCCACCGGGACTTGCGCATTCAACAATGAGGCGACCCGCCAGAGCTGGTCCTGCTCATGCGCAGGGACCTCGGCCAGGTACTGATCGCCGCGCTCGGCAACGAAATTCGGCTGTGTCACGACTGTGACGCCCAAGTCGGCGAGATCGCCCAAGTTGTCCTCGGGCACCACAGCGGCGTGTTCGATGCGGTCGAGCGGATGACTGCCGGCCGCTCGCAGGGCGGCGATGGTCACCACCAGTTGGGCTGCTGTCACGCAATGCACGGCGACGGCCTGGCCGACCCGGTGCCGCTCGGCGATCCACTCCGTCAGGGAAGCGAGGTCGAGACGATCGTCGTGCAGGATCTTCTTATTAGGCGACAGCAAGCGCACTCCTGGCCGGAACTCGCCGCCGCGGTGCGCCATCATCAGCGAAACCAGACCGTTGACGTCGAGATCGGGGGTTGCGTCGGTGACGCCGGTGACGCCGGTCGCGGTAATCCGTCGGCTCAGTTCTGCCAGGTTGCTTTCCCGCCGCTGCAGCGCTTCCGACCAGCCGCCGTCGGCGCTGCGGAGGCGGCCGTCGGGATGACTTGCGAGACCAACCCGCCCCAAAGCGGCGGAGTTGAGCATCCATAACACACCGCTGCGGTGCTGAACGCGCACCGGAATGTGGGCCTGCACCGCATCGAGGGAGGCTCGGTCCAGCGGCCCGGCGACCGATTCGTGGTAGCCCACGGCGCGGATCCACCCGTCGGGACCGGGCATGGCATGCGACAAAGCCTGCGCGAGTTGTTCTGCGGTACGCACTGCCGGCGGTCCGACGGAAAGCGAGTCCAATGCGGCTGCCGCCGAACGCAGGTGCACATGGTGGTCGTGCAGCCCCGGCAGTACCGCTCCGCCGCCCGCGTCAAGCACGCCCTCACCCTGCCGCGCTTCCAGGCGTGCACCGATTTCTTCGATCCGCGCACCGACGCGGATGTCGACGGGTGTCCCGTCCAGCAGGGTGGCCCGTTGAATCAACATGACGCGCGGCGTCTCTCGGCAACCAGCCGACGTACCTCCGCGTTATCGGCACCGAGGGCGGTGGCCACCGTGAGCACCGGTGGTGCCGTTGGCGGTGGCGCCGGATGCGTCGACGTCGTCGCCTGCACCGGGAGCGCCGCATAGGTCGCGGCCACTGCCGCCATCGACACAACTATCAGTTCGCCACCT
Source organism: Mycobacterium sp. (assembly GCA_032162485.1). GTDB lineage: Bacteria > Actinomycetota > Actinomycetes > Mycobacteriales > Mycobacteriaceae > Mycobacterium. Next base: position 464 of record JAVROZ010000127.1, on the reverse strand, counting down.
CCGCGACGCAGCGATTCGGTCACCGCCAAGTTGGCTTCCAACCCGGCCAGTGGGTCGGCGATGGCGTCGGCGCAGAACACCGGACCCATGCCGACCAGGCCGCCGGCGACGGCGGCGTCGTCACCGAACGCGGGTCGGCGGGATTGTTCGCCGTGCCCTGTGACCCGCAGCCAGACTCGGCCAGCCCGCGGCGCGACCTGGCCTGGTCCCAGGCGCCGGCGTGCCAAGGCCTCCGAACGCGATCCTTCGATGACCACGTCGGCGACCCCCAGCAGATCACGCAGCTCGTCGGCCTCTCGGTCGAAATCCAGACAGCAGGAGAGCTTGTCACCGTTGATCCAGTCGAAGAAAGCCCGATTGCCGGCCCGGGTGCCGTCGACGCGGGCGGGGCTTTCCACCTTGACGACGGTGGCGCCCGCCCGCGCCAGCAGCTGCCCGCACAGCGGGCCGGCCCACATCGACGT
>JAVROZ010000126.1:0-3855 GCA_032162485.1 Mycobacterium sp. | reverse complement strand
AGGCTGCGCGCGGCGGCGGCGCCGATGCCGTCGCTGGCACCCGTGATGACAATCGTTCTACGCGTCATATCGATGGCATCCTTTGGCACTGACTGACGGGCTGTTGGGCGGTACTGACAGCGTAGACAACGGCTCAGGTCAACGAATAGCGGACCGGGAGATGCTTGAGTCCACCTACGAAAGTCGTGGCGACGAATTCAGGATCACCGGTCAGCTCGATGGACATCAGCCGGGGCAGCAGCTCGGTGAAGAAGCTGCTGACCTCCATCCGGGCCAGCGCGGCACCCATGCAGAAGTGCACGCCATAGCCGAAAGCTACGTGCTTGTTGGGCTCGCGCGCGACGTCGAAGCGGAACGGATCCTCGAAGGCGTCCTCATCGCGGTTGGCCGATACATAGGACAGCAGCACGGATTCGCCTGCGCCGATTGGTGTTCCGCGCACGACGGTGTCGTTGGCAGCCGTCCGCATGAAGTGTTTGACCGGGGTGACCCACCGAATCATCTCCTCGGTCGCCCGCGGCATCAGGCCAAGATTGTCGCGTAGTTGCGTCAGCTGGTCGGGATTCTCGACGAGCGCATGCAAGCCGCCGGAGATGGTGGCGCTGGTGGTGTCGTGACCGGCGGTGGCGACGATCAGGTAGTAGGACACCGTTTCGATGTCCGACAACGGTTCGCCGTCGATCCGGGCGTTGGCGATCGCGGACGCCAGATCCTCGGTCGGATGCTCACGGCGTGCCGCGGTCACGCCGTTGAAGTACGAGAACATGTCCAGCAGCGCCGGCAGCTGATCTTCGCTGCTGGCGCCACGCTTGAATTCGCTGTCGTCGCTGCCGAACAGCTCCTGCGTGAGCTTAAGCATCCGGGGAAAATCGGCTTCGGGGATGCCCAGCAGCGTCATGATGACGTAGAGCGGGAAGTTCACCGCAACCTGTTGTACGAAGTCACATTCCGGTCCGACTGCCAGCATTTTGTCGACGTAGATCTTCGCCAACTCGTCGATGCGTACCTTCAGCGCGCGCATCGCCTTGGGCCGGAACCAATCCGAGCCGATCGCGCGCACCGCCCGGTGTTGTGGGTCGTCCAGGTGAATCAAGGTGCGTACACCCGCGGCCGCCTGTAGCTCGTCGCCCTCGATGGTCGCCAGCACCGGGCGGGGCCAATTGGTGAACAGCGCATTGTCGCGTTCGATGTCCATGACGTCGGCGTATTTCGTAATCGCCCAGAACGGCCGATAATTCGGCACCTCCACCCAAGACACGGGCGCATTGGCGCGCAGCTGAGTCAGTGCCGCATGCAGCCGCTGCTCGTCGGTGTAGGAACGGGGATCCGCCAGCAACCCCGCGGCCTCGCCCATCGTGGGCGCGCTCATCGCCGAAGTCCTTTCACGAGCGAAACTCCTTCAGTGCGGCGCGAATACAGTCCTGCGAAGCCGCATAGAAAATCGGCATCACCCGGTCGGCTAGACCCTCACAGCGGTTACGCAGGGCCGCACCGACGTCCTCCACCGGGCCGACGACCGCGAAGGCATTGAGTATCTCATCGTCGATCAGCGACCCCATGGTGTCCCACTCACCCTGTTTGGAGAGGCGATGCAGCTCGTCGTGCAGGTCACCCCAGCCATGCAATTCGAGAACCTTGCGGTATGCCGGTGTGGATCCGTAGAACGCGATTTGTTTGCGGGTGGCCCGCACCGCGGTGGCCAGTTCGTCCCCGTCCGCGCCGGTCGCGACCATCACTTCGGCGGACACCTCGAAGTCGCTGCGGTCGCGACCCGAGCGCTGCATGCCCCGAAGCAGTATCGGCATTGTCACTTCGGTGAGATACCGCTTCGAGATCATCGGATGCCCGAGGTGACCGTCGGCGACCTCGCCACACATTTCTGTCATGGCCTCGCCGACGGCAGCGAGAAAGATCTTCGGCGTCGGATAGGGATGCGGCTCCGGGGTGAACATCGGAGTCATGATCTTGTGCGTATAGAACTCACCCTCGAAACGCAGCTTTGTGCCGTCCGTCCAGGTAGCCCAGATCGCGTGCAGGGCGGAGACGAACTCGCGCATCCGACGAGCCGGATGACTCCACGGCATGCTGAATCGCTTCTCGATATGGGGTTGGATCTGGGTACCCAGCCCCAAGATGAACCGGCCCTCCGAGTACGCCTGCAGGTCCCAGCCCAGGTTGGCAACGGTCATCGGATTACGAGCGAACGCCACCGCGATGTTGGTGCCCAAATCGATACGCGAGGTGTGTTCCGCGGCCAGCAACAGCGGCAGAAACGGGTCGTGACTGGTCTCCGCTGTCCAGCCGCCGTCTAAGCCCTGCTCCTCCAGAGCAGCGGCCGATTCGACCACCCGGTCCAGTCTGTTGGGTATGCCCCCATCTATTTTGAGGCTCCCAAGCACCATAAGGGAAAAGCTACAGTAAGCAATTCGGTAGGGTCAACGTCAACGTTCTACCGGTGCCGCGCCTGGCGGATCGGTTGACACAGCGGCTGCTGACACAAGAAGGTGCACGCCCAAACATTTCGGGAGCGACGCCGTTAGGGTCGAACATCCGCCCGTATCTAGAAGCCAGCGGGAAAACTGCAGCCGAACGTCGGGTTCTCGGGCCGCATCGACCACAAACTCGAAGAACAGCGGGCACCAGCGTGGATGATCCGTTCGACAAAGACGCCCCGCCGTCGTGGCCTGGCGTTGTCTGTCGCTGGAGGAAGACATCGCACCGCGCATCTCGCCTGATAGCCTTCGGCCTGTTGCGGGCGTTCCTTCCACCCTGTGGTGAGGCGTGGTCCACACACGCGGCGATGTTGCCGCGAAATGCACAATCAACACCGGAGAGTAATCGCGCCGCCGCCGTAGGGTAAACGCCGTCTCGAGATAGACGACATATGAGCGTCTCGAAACTCGATCTCAGAGATGGCATGGCGGAATCGGGGACAGCGCTGATCAGCGGTGACACGATAGTCACGTGGATCCCAGCGGGGATGTCGGCGGTGAGTTGACCGCGATGACGCTCTCCTGCGCGTCGTGTGGCGCGGCGTTGCCGCCTGACTCGCGGTTCTGCAACAAGTGCGGCGCGCCGGTCACGCCGGCCACGTTGGCGGAGTACAAGCAAATCACGGTCTTGTTCGCCGACGTGGTTGGTTCGATGAAACTGGCGGCGGCGCTGGACGCGGAGCGGCTGCGGCACGTCATGAACGAGTTGTTCAATCGTGCTGCCGCGGTGGTGCAACGTTATCAAGGCACGGTTGACAAATTCACGGGTGACGGCTTGATGGCGCTGTTCGGCGCCCCGGTAGCACTGGAGGATCATGCGCTGCGGGCATGCATCTCGGGGCTGGAGATCCAGTCGGTCACGCAGAAGTTCGCTGCCGAGGTGATGCGTTCGGACGGCGTCGTCTTGCAAGTAAGGGTCGGTCTCAACTCGGGTGAGGCGATTGCGGGTGAGATCGGTTCGGGTCCAGGCCGATACACGGCGGTGGGGCATCCGGTGGGCATGGCGCAGCGCATGGAGGCGGCCGCTCCTGCGGGTGGGGTGTTGTGTTCGTTATCTACGGCGCGGCTAGTGGAGGACGCTGCCGTGCTAGGCCCTGCCGAAGATGTTGTCATCAAAGGCGCCGACGCGCCAGTGCCTGTTCGGCGGCTGCTGGCGGTGGGGTCGGGCCGGATGGTGTTGGGCCGCAACGAAGGTACGATGGTGGGCCGCGATGCCGACCTGGGCCGCATGCATGAGTTTTTCGATTCCGGTCGCGGTCACCTGGTAGGCGTAGTGGGTTCGGCAGGGCTGGGCAAGAGTCGGCTAATCGGTGAGTTCAGCACGATAGCTGCGCATGGGGGCGCACAGGTCGTGTTGGCCAGG
>JAVROZ010000125.1:0-4302 GCA_032162485.1 Mycobacterium sp. | reverse complement strand
CGGTCATTCCTGAATTGGCGAAAAAATATCGCGTGATCGCACCGGACCTGCTTGGGCACGGTGAATCGGCCAAGCCGCGCGGTGACTATTCGTTGGGCGCGTTCGCGGCGTGGCTGCGTGATCTGCTCGATGAGCTAGGTATCCGTCGGGCGACGGTGATCGGTCAGTCACTCGGTGGCGGTGTGGCCATGCAGTTCACCTATCAACATCGCGACTACTGCAAGCGCCTGGTTCTCATCGGCAGCGGTGGGCTCGGCCCGGACCTGAACTGGGTATTGCGGATTCTTTCGGCACCCGGGACTGAGTTCGTGCTGCCGGTGGTCGCACCGCAGCCGGTCCTAAACCTCGGCAACAAGCTGGGGTCGTGGCTCACGTCGGCCGGAATCCGGTCGCCGCGCGCGGGCGAGATGTGGAGCGCCTACTGCTCATTATCGGATCGGCCGACTCGCCAAGCATTTCTACGTACGTTGCGCTCGGTGGTGGACTACCGCGGACAAGCGGTCAGCGCGCTCGGCAAGATCCATGTCAGTCATGGATTACCCACGTTGCTGATCTGGGGCGAACAGGACCGGATCATTCCCGTCGCCCACGGCTACGCCGCTCACGACGCTGTGCCGGGTAGCCGACTCGAGGTGCTGGCCGGTGTCGGGCACTTCCCGCATGTCGAGGCGCCGACAGCGGTAGTGGGCATTCTGGACGACTTCATCGCCACCACCGGCCAAGATGCCGATCTGCCGATTCGACAACCTGACCGGAAAGCGGATGGCGCCGCACCCGAAGGGCCGATCTATTAGCCTTGACATTTGTTCATCCGGGGTGAAGCGTCAACTCAGTTGAGAATCTCAACCAGTCCGGGACGAGGTCAGCTGCCCGCCGCTCTCCTCGCAGAGCATTGGCTCGCGCCGAACACATCGGTAACGACCGATTGTCGGGATCACCTTGACTGCTCTTCCTACCCACTCTATTCCGGTAGGCAAGTTTGTCTGCCAGCCCGGGGAGAGTGACAGCACACGATTAGCCCATCGTCGGTTGAGGTCGTCGGTAGCCGTCATCAGCGCGCGCGGACACATCGATGCAACCAACGCTGACACTCTGACCGGCTACACCCTGGAGCATTTGATGGGGTGCCGCGGATTGATCCTTGATCTGCGCAACCTAGATTTCTTTGGAACTGAAGGTTTTTCGGCGCTGCACAGGGTCTCCGTCCACTGCGCGCACGCTGGCAGAGGCTGGGCATTAGTACCAAGTGAGGCAGTCTCTCGGGTGCTGCGGATCGGCGACCCACACGGTTTGCTGCCCGCCGCACGCACCGTCGAGGCAGCGTTGGCGATCATCCACGACGAGCCGCACCGTCCACCACGGGCAGGCACTCACATCGCCGCCGCTGCTTGTTGATGCATCGGCGACCAACCTGGCGGCCCATCCCGGGCGAGACACCTAGCGGCCGACTATCCATGATGAAGGATGAATCGCTCAGCGCGGCAACTCTATTGCCGTGCCATCGCGATCGTGAGCCGATCCTCGGCTTTGATGAGGTGGTCGTGGCCGTCGTCACCGATGTCGATCTGCACCCAGTGGATCTGGCCGGAAAACTTGTTGCCGGTGGCGCCGTAGTCCGGGGAGGCGGGTGATCCGGTGTCGGCCCCGACGTCGCAGGCCTCGTCGGCGGAGTAGATCATTGGCTGCGTCCGCTCGACGCGGCCTCGGCCTACAGACTTGCCGTCGTAGTACAGCGTGACATCGCCGCCTTTGGCCAGCCCGCCGCCGTCGTAGGCGAATTCCATTCGCACTTGGTGCTTTCCGGCCGGGATGGGCTGCTCCGCGGTGACCATGTAGTGGTCGACGCCCAGGAAGTTATAGCAGTATTTGAGCTTGCCCTCATACGCATACAACGACCAGCCGCCCACTATGCCGCCCTGGGTGATGATGGCGCCGTTGGCGCCGAATTCCGGCACGGTGATGTCGGCCGTCACCGAATATGACTTGTTTTTCAGGGTGAGCACGCAGTTCTCGCTGACCCGCATACCGGGGAAGAGCAGCTGGCTGTTCCCACGGATCAGCTGGGGGCGCCCGGCCATATCCGGGTTGAAGCGCTCGAAGGTCCGATCATCAAGGGGCACAACGTTGTATTTGACTGCCTCGATGAGCCACAGCCGCTGCATGTCCGCCAGCTTCTGCGGGTTCTCCTTGACCAAGTCGTGCGCTTGCGTCCAGTCGTCGGGTCCGTACAGCTCCCAGACATCGTCGTCGAACGCCGGCGGCGCATCGGTGGCCCACGGTGTGCGGTGCTTAGTGACCGCGGTCCAACCTTTGTGGTAGATGCCACGGTTGCCCAGTATCTCGAAGTACTGGACGTCGTGGTGCTCGGGCGCATCGCCGTCGCGCAGGGTTCCCAGCATGCTGACGCCTTCCAGCGGCGCCTGGGTAATGCTGTTCACCACGGTGGGTTCGGGCAGTCCGGCGGCCTCCAGAATGGTCTTGGCGACGTCGATGACGTGGTGGAACTGGCTGCGGATCTTGCCTTTATCGGCAAAGCCGTTGGGCCAGTGCACGATGGTGCCGTTGCGCGTGCCACCCCAGTGTGAGGCCACCTGCTTGGTCCACTGATACGGCGTGCACAGGGCATGTGCCCAGCCGACCGCGTAATGGTTGTAGGCCTTCGGCGTGCCGAAATCATCGATCTTGGACAACAGGAACTCGGTTGTCTCGATGTCCGGCATGCCGTTCAGCATGGCCATCTCGTTGAACGAGCCGTTAAGCGTTCCTTCGGCCGAGGCACCGTTGTCGCCGATGATGTAGTAGATCAGCGTGTCCTCAAGCACCCCCAAGTCGTCCAGGGCGTCGACGAGGCGGCCGACCTCGTGGTCGGTCTGCTCGAGGAAGCCGGCGTAAAGCTCCATCTCGCGGGCCAACACCGGCTTCAGCTCAGCGGGCATGTCGTCCCAGGCCGGGATCTCGTCGTGGCGTCTGGTCAACTCCGCGCCCGCCGGCACGACTCCCAGTTCTTTCTGGCGCGCAATAATCTCCTCGCGCAACGTATCCCAACCGCCGTCGAATTTTCCTTTGTATTTGTCCGACCACTCTTTGGGCACGTGGTGGGGCGCGTGGGTGGCGCCGGGAGCCCAGTACATGAAGAACGGCTTGTCAGGCACCAGCGCCTTCTGCTGGCGCACCCAGGTGATGGCGCGATCGGCGAGATCTTCGGTGAGCGTGTAGCCCTCTTCGGGCGACTTCGGCGGTTCTATCGGCGATGTGCCTTCATACAGTCCCGGGAAATACTGGTTGGCCTCGGCGCCGACGAAGCCGTAGAAGTACTCGAACCCCGAGCCGGTGGGCCACTGGTTGAACGGCCCGACCGGCGAGACCTCCCAGACCGGCACTTCGTGGCACTTACCGAACTGCGCCGTCGAATAGCCGTTCAACATAAGGGTTTCTGCGATCGGCGCCTTGTCTTTGGGCCGCACGCTGCTGTTGCCAGGCGCCGATGTGGCGATCTCGGTGATCCCACCCATCCCCACCGAGTGGTGATTGCGCCCGGTCAGCAAGGCCTGCCGGGTAGGCGAACACAGCGCTGTGGTGTGAAAGCGGTTCAGCTTCAACCCACCTGCGGCCAGCCGCTCGGCCGTCGGCGTACTACACGGGCCGCCGAAAGCCGACGAACCACCGAAGCCCACATCGTCGAGCATCACGACCAGAACGTTGGGTGCACCCTTGGGTGGGCGCAGTGCGGTGATCGGCGGATAGGTGGTATCGGGGTCCTTGGCGTCATACGTTGTCAGACCGACATGCTTGACGTCCGGGATGGGCAAGATATCTCGGCGCACCTGGTCCTGCTCCGGCGCCGGAATTGGTTGGGCGGCCTTAACGTTAGATGCTGCATGGGGCTTGTGGCCGTTGGGATGTGCGGACGATTCAGCCATGATGGACCTCTCTTAGGCCTTTGGGGTTGCTCCGGGACAGCCGGTCGCGGCTGAGCCAGTGAAGAAATAAATCGCAGTGTCCGAACTGCGCGCGGCCGAGGCAGCTCAGCACTACGAAAAGCTAGCTGGCGCAAGGGCTTTTGAGCGTCCTATGCGGCCAATGAAAATTCTGCCCGGGTAATGCTCGGTCCTGCTCATCTCGCGCCTACTATCGCTTGAAGGCGTAACCGCCAGCTAGGGGCGGCTACACAGCGAGCTTCCTGCGTGGGCCCGATACCACACCCTAGGCTGTCTGGTCCATCGACGACTGTGAGAGGGCGATCCGCTTTGTGAGTGTCACACCGACAGACGCGTTACTGCCGTCGTGGCGGCCCGGTTTGGT
>JAVROZ010000124.1:0-4844 GCA_032162485.1 Mycobacterium sp. | reverse complement strand
AGAAACAGATTCATTGCCTGGTAACCGGCGCAACCGGCTATATCGGTGCGCGACTGGTACCGCGACTACTGGACGCGGGGTTCGGGGTTCGCGCGCTGGCCCGCACCCCAGAGAAGTTGAAAGACGTTCCCTGGCGTTCGGCCGTCGAAGTGGCAAAGGGTGATCTGAGCGACGTCGACTCGCTGATCGAAGCCTTCGCAGATATCGATGTTGTCTACTACCTGGTGCATTCGATGGGCGGCGGATCGAAGGACTTCACCACGGAGGAAATTCGCTCGGCACGCAACGTGGTGACAGCCGCAAAGCGCACGGGGGTACGCCGAATCGTCTATCTGGGCGGCTTGCATCCCGAGAACAGCGAACTATCGCCACATCTCCAATCGCGCAAAGCTGTGGGTGACCACCTCATCGAATCCGAAATCGAGACCGTGGTGTTGCAAGCCGGCGTGGTCGTCGGGTCGGGTTCGGCGTCGTTCGAGATGATTCGGCACCTCACCGATCGGTTGCCGGTCATGACGACCCCGAAATGGGTGCGCAACACGATTCAGCCGATCGCCGCGCGCGACGCGTTGTACTACTTGGTCGCTGCCGCCACGGCGGATGTCCCTTCCTCACGTACCTGGGACATCGGCGGCCCGGACGTGTTGCCTTACGGCGACATGATGCGCGTCTACGCCGACGTGGCGCGGCTGCGCAGGCGTTATCTGATAATCCTCCCGTTCCTGACCCCAACGATTGCGAGCCTGTGGATCGGCACCGTGACCCCGATCCCGCCCGGCTTGGCCCGGCCGCTGATCGAATCGCTGGAATGTGACGCGGTGATGCGCAACTCCGATATCGACACGATCATCAAGCAACCAGAAGGCGGGCTGACGGGCTACCGGCGCGCGGTCGAGTTGGCGTTGAATCGCGCGGCCCGTGGCCTCCCGGACGCGGAATGGCTTTCGTTGAATTCGGAGCCGGCCGAGGCGCTGCCCAGCGACCCTGGGTGGGCCGGCGAAATCATCTACACCGACGTGCGAAGCGCAGTGACTCCTGCGGCGCCGGACGACGTCTGGGCGGCGGCCGAAAAGGCAATCAACGAAGGTCACTGGTATTCGTTTCCGTTCGCCCCGCGGCGGGGCGGGTCGGATCAGCGGTGGCGCGTCGCCGAGCGTCAACCCGGTTCAAAGCTTCGGCTGCAGGCGCAGGTGCGTGCCCCGGGGGAAGCGTGGCTCGAGGTCACCGTCAGCCCGCAGGATCGCGGCGGCAGCACGTACCTTCAGCGCGCCGTCGTCCTTCCGCGGGGCATACCCGGCCGCCTGTACTGGTATTTGTCGCGACCCCTACACATCGTCGCGCTGCGCGCATTGGCGCGAAACGTCACTGCTCGATAACTAGACGCCGAACATCGGCGGAAGCACCAGCACCATGATCAGGCCCCACACGAAGTGGGTGAGCATCGGCGCCAAGATGCCGCCGGTCGCCCGGCGTTCCAACGCGCACACGGTTCCGAGGATGACCCCGGCGAAACCCAACATCGGGTTTCCTGCGGCCATGGTGGCGGCGGCGTACAAGACGGTCGAAATAACCACCGGATAGCGCCGTCCCAGCGCGGTGTACAGCGCGCCTCGAAAGAAAGCCTCCTCGGCAATGCCGTTGACCAGAGTGATCACCACGATCAACGGAAAAGATCCCTGATGCGAGAACTGCAGCACTCGGGTGATCAGCGCGGCCACCACCGGGATCTCCCTGGCGATGAGTCCGCCCACCACAAACACCCCGCCGACCAGCAGACCAATGGTGGTGCCGGTGATGACCGGGCGCTGGTTGCGACCGCGCCAGCAGATACCGCCCAGGTGCAGCGGCCTGGACAGGAACGCGCCGACGAACCAGACGCCTGCCAGCGCAAAGGTCAGCCAGTAGAAGCTCGGATCGCCAGGCGTTCGCCGCATGGTGAAGCCCATGACCACCGCGCCGACGACCACGGTGATGGCGACCACGACGCGCCGTCGTCGCACGAGCCCCGGTGACTCATGTTGCGGCACAGCTACATTCACGATCGCGCGGCGCAACTCCTCGCGCACACTGGTGTGGTGAGAAGTCGTTGTCTGGCTCATGCAGTGCGTACTTTCAGGGTCAGGGCGAGCAGGATGTCGATGCTGGTCCGCATCGCTCCGGCCAGCGGGCCCGGAACGATGTTAACGAGCCCGAGGGTGTGGCGGGCCCAGGGCGGTGTGACCTTGCGGGCAAGCCTACGGATGCGTAGCGCGTCACCACCGGTCCACGACGGATCGGTATCGGCGAGGTCGTGGGGATCGGCCAGCGCATTTACCGGCCGCGGCGCACGTTTGGTCCCGGCCAACGCCAGTGCCATGGCATCGTCGACGCCTAACAGGCCACCAGGCGGGTCAGGCACCCGGCCCCGCAAGCCACTGCCGGACGCCTTCATCGGGTGATCGAGCGACTCAACCAAGTCCCCGGCTAAGCCGGGCGGCACCGGCAGCGCCAAACCGGTAACCCGGGAAGCCAGCGCGGTGTTGATGCCGATAACTGGCAAAGCGGCTCGCCACTGGCCTGAGGAACGGGCGTAGGCCTTGTACAACCCGCGGTAGGACGTGGTGTCCGGGCCGGCAATGTCATAGGCCCCCGCAGGCACCTGGTCGGCATCGGCCGCGGCGACAAGGTAGTGCAGCACATCGCGGATGGAGATCGGATCGATCGGATTGTCCATCCAGTTGGGCATCGGCATGAGGGGGAACCGGTCTGCGACGTAGCGCAGCATCTCGAATGATGTCGACCCGGCGCCGATGATTATCGCCGCACCGAGCCAAACCAGTTCTGGGCCGTTTTCGATAGTGAGGGCCTCGGCCACCTCGGCTCGGCTGGCCAGGTGTTCGGAAAGCAGCGCCTCATCCTCCGGGACGAAGCCGCCCAGGTAGACGATGCGGCGTACGCCGGCCTCCCTGGCGGCCGCGGCCATATTTGCCGCCGCAGTCCGGTCCGCCGACCGGAAATCGGACTGACCGATGCCGTGCACCAGGTAATAGACCACGTCGATGGGATCCTCGGTGCCTCCGACGGCGGCAAAAGCCGCTGTCAGTGACGCCGGATCCGATGCGTCCAGAGCGACGGACGTTACCTCGTCGAACCAGCCAAAACGCTTGAGCTGAGTCGGGTTTCGACTGACAGCCACAACCTGGTGGCCTTTGGTCAACAACTCTGCGACTAACCGCGAACCTATGTATCCGGTGGCACCTGTCACCAGAATTCGCATACGTTCAACCTAACTGTCGATGATTTGAGCCTTTGAACTGCCCGCGAAGGCTGCAATGCCCGCCGTGAGTTGAATACCCCGCAACCGACCTGCGCAAATCTGACCTGGTCAAGCCGGTGTTTGAACCCAGCGTGGGACGGCAACGTGACCCGCATATGGCTATGCCCTCCAGAATGCCCTCCAGAATGCCCTCCAGAATGCCTTCCAGAACGTCTGTTCCGGATGCCACTACTTGCGCGCGTTTCCCGACCAGGTAGCGGTCTTGCTGGCAGTCGAGTTATGTTCGCTGACCATTCAGCGCGAAGATAACTCACAACGGAAATTTATCGTCGGTATCGGTGCTGGACGTGCTCGGGGCCAACATGGCCGACCCGCCGGCGGCGGGTTCGATCGCGCTGATGATCGCGATGGGTCCGGCCTCTTGCTCGGAATTGGTGCTTCTAGAATGGTAGGAGAAATGCTAGGGGCAGGGGTGAAGCCGTGTACTACCTGCTGATCCTGGCAGTCGTCGTCGAACGCCTGGCGGAGTTGGTCATCTCGCGCCGCAACGCCAGCTGGTCATTTGCGCAGGGCGGCAAGGAGTTCGGCCGCCCCCACTACGTGGTGATGGTGATTCTGCACTCCGCGCTGTTGGTCGGCTGCCTCGTCGAACCATGGGCACTGCACCGGCCGTTCATACCGTGGCTTGGCTGGCCGATGGTGGTCGTCGTCGCGCTGTGTCAGGGCCTGCGCTGGTGGTGTATCACGTCACTGGGCAAGCGATGGAATACCCGGGTGATCGTGCTACCGCACCAGGCGTTGGTACAGCGCGGCCCCTACCGATTCATGCATCACCCGAATTATGTTGCGGTGGTGGTTGAAGGCGTTGCGCTGCCGATGGTGCACACCGCGTGGCTGACGGCGGTCTGCTTCACGCTGGCCAATGCCGCCTTGCTGACGGTCCGATTGCGGGTCGAGAACTCGGTGTTGGGCTACGCATGAGCAACCCGGACACTTTTGACGCGGATCTCCTGATTGTCGGGGGCGGTCCGGGCGGGCTGGCCACCGCGTTGCAGGCACGCAGACAAGGGCTTTCGGTGATCGTGGCCGAGCCCCGGGAGAATCCCATCGACAAGGCGTGCGGCGAGGGGTTGATGCCCGGCGGCCTGGCCGAGTTGACGTCGCTCGGCGTCGACCCGGCCGGCATGCCGTTTCGCGGCATCGCCTATATCAGCGAGCGTCGCCGGGCCGAAGGGCGGTTTCGCAACGGTCCGGGCCGGGGTGTGCGACGCACCACACTGCATGCTGCGCTGTCGGCACGGGCCAAAGAGCAAGACACCGAATGGATCCGAACGAAGGTAACCACCGTCGAGCAAGACGCGCGAGGGGTGACGGCCGCCGGTGTGCGTGCGCGGTGGCTGGTAGGAGCCGACGGACTACATTCGGCGGTGCGGCGCGCGGTCGGGATCGCGGCGACGACCGGAACGCCCCGCCGGCACGGAATGCGCTGGCATTACCGGGTCCCGGTCTGGTCGGAGTTTGTCGAGGTCCACTGGTCGCGTTGGGGTGAGGCATACGTGACACCGGTGGAGCCGGATCTGGTCGGCGT
>JAVROZ010000123.1:0-2961 GCA_032162485.1 Mycobacterium sp. | reverse complement strand
AGGGTCGCAGCCACGCCTGGATTCAGGCCTGGACCGGCGGCTGGTGCAACTATGACCCGACCAACGACACCGAAATCACCGAGCAGTACATCAGTGTGGGTGTGGGCCGCGACTACGCCGACGTGTCGCCGTTGACGGGCATCTATTCCGGGCTGGGAGCGACCGACCTCGACGTGGCCGTCGAGATCACCAGGCTTGCGTAGCTGTTCGGCGCTGCGAAGCCGCCGTGATCAATCGGCGCCGAGCAGCCCGCGTGCCGGGGCGTTGACCGCGTTAAGCGTGGACTGCAAGGACGAGGCGGCGGCCGATTCGGCGTTGGCATAGGAAGCACCGTTACTGGCCAGGGCCTGTACGAACTGCTCGTGAAACGACGACATCTGCGCGCTGATGCTCTGGTAACCCTGCGCGTGCGCGCCATAGAAAGTCGCGACGACCGCCGACACCTGATCGGCCGCGGCCGCTGGGATCGCGGTGGTTGGCGCGGCGGCCTGGGAGTTGGATTCAGCGAGGTTCGAGCCGATGCCGGCCAGGTCGTTGGCCGCAGCTGCCATCGCCTCCGGTCCTGCGGCGAACCATGACATCCGGCACCTCTTAGTTCAGAACAGCAGCAGTCGACTGTACCGCGACGCATACTGATAAATCTGCGAATCGGCCTACATCGACCGAATCCCGGACGCTTCGGCTGGCCCGAAGACAACACACAGCGTAATTCGATTTTACCAGGTCCTACGCCCTTCGGCCGCGTCGATCCTGCAAGCGGCCCGCAGTGCTACCGCCGCGTTCGGACCTCGACCCGGTGCAGGTCGTCCCCGAGCTCGATCTGCCCGCTGAATTCAGTGGCGGCCAAGGCCCGCCACTGCTCCTCTTGACCCGGCACGATCGCCGGCACGTAGTGGGTCAGGATCAGGGTAGCGACGCCCGCGCGGGCGGCGGTCGCGCCCGCCTCCTGCACCGATGAGTGATAGTCGCAGACATCCTTGACGCGCTGCTGCGGGACCTGATCGAGGATGTCTTTGCGGATCACTGTGTGCACCAATGCGTCTGCGCCAAAGGCTAATTCGTCGAGACTGGCGCAGGGCACCGAGTCGCCGGCCAACACCACCGTCGCACCGTCGAATTCCACCCGGAACCCGATCGTCGGTGCTACCGGGCGATGGTCGGTCGGGCCGACCCGGATAGTCACGCCGTCGCGGTCCCACACCGGGCCCTCGGTGTGCTCATGGACTTCGATGGGCGGCGGCGCGTTGAGGTCCGCGTGGTGGGCGATCCGATAGCCGATGTCGCGGCCGAATGCTTTGAGGGTCGCCTCCACCACTTCCGCGGTCCCCGGCGGGCCGATGATCTGCAGCGGGGCAGGATCGGGCGCAAAGTTGGTCACCCAACTCGTGATGAGTACGTCGCCCAGTTCGGCGATGTGATCGCTGTGCAGATGGGTGAGCAGCAAAGCCGACAAACCGGCTGCGCCCACGCCGACGGCGGCCGCGCGCTGCAGGACCCCGCGCCCGCAATCCACCAGGAACACTTGCCCGCCCGCGCGCACCAGGGTTGCGGGACCGGCCCGGTTCGGATCGGGGACGGGACTTCCGGTTCCGAGCAGGGTCACTTCGATCATGACCACATCCTCGCAAGTCGCCGCGGTGCGCATCGAGTGATTCGGCTGATTACGCTGGCGGGCAACATGATCGGGCATTCGCAAGCGGTCGGCCCGGCATCGGCGCCGAACCGGACAAGCATGACGCGACAGTCAAGCTGACATGACGGTTTGGCCGCTGCTGACACCGGTTCCGGTGATTGCTTTGCCGCCGCGCGAGTTAGCCGTAGCCTGGTGTGAATCGAATCACACCGGCAGGAGGGCCTTAATGCGGATCGCGGACGTCTTGCGGAACAAGGGTGCGGCGGTGACGACGATCAACCCCGAAGCGACGGTCCGGGAACTGCTTGCCGGCCTGGCCGAGCAGAACATCGGCGCCATGGTGGTGGTGGGCGACGAGGGCGTGGTCGGGATCGTGTCGGAGCGCGACGTCGTGCGGGAGCTGCACGTGCACGGAGCCAGCGTGCTGTCTCGCCCGATCTCCAAGATCATGACCAGCGCCGTCGCGACCTGCACGAAAGCCGACACAGTCGACGAGATCAGCATGCTGATGACCAAGCACCGGGTGCGTCACGTGCCGGTGCTCGACGGCAAGAAGCTGATCGGCATCGTCAGCATCGGTGACGTGGTCAAGACCCGCATGGGTGAACTCGAGGCCGAACAGCAGCAGCTGCAGTCCTACATCACACAGGGGTAGCCGCGAGCTGATTGCCCAGGTCAGCGCCAGGAATACTCGGCGCGCAGCCGGGCTGCCACCACATCGAAGATCTCGCGATCCAGAATGGCGCCCTCGCGGCGGATGCCCTCCTCGGGCACGTCGAGCACCCGGTCCAGTCGCACCCAGCTCTGTCTGCCCTCGTAGTCCCAATCACCGGTACCGATTTTGACCCAGTCGCGGTCATCGTCGTGGCGTTCCTGGCTGGACAACATCAGCCCTAGGAGGACGCTGCGTTCCCGCCCCACGACGAGCACCGGCCGGTCCTTGCCGCGCGTTGGATCGTCCTCGTAGACCACCCACGTCCAGACGATCTCGCCAGGGTCGGCCTGGCCGTCGAGATCTGGTGCGTAGATCACCTTGCGGGCCCGCTGCGCGGTGGGGAAGCTGGTTTCGGTCACCGGACGGCCGGCGGTGATCTCGGCAGGTGCGGCCGGCAGGCCCATCGCCACGATGTTCGCGGTGATCTTCACCGCTTGCTGGATGGTCCGCAGGGTTTCCTGCGTGTTCTGCAGCCGCTGAACTACCTTCGGAGCCTCGTTGACCAGGTTCTCCGCAAACCGTTGAAACGTCTTCCACTGTGACTTCCGGCCGGACGCCATGTTCGCAGCATAGACGCGTAGCGACAGCGGCTTCGAAAACCGGAATTGTGTCC
>JAVROZ010000122.1:0-4183 GCA_032162485.1 Mycobacterium sp. | reverse complement strand
CGGTGGTCTGTGCCGCGTTGGCGGCGCACAAGGCCCGGGGGCGGCAACGACAGGCGTGGGTCTTTCTGGCCATTGGGCTGTGCGGCTGGGTCGTCGGGGTGGTCACATGGACCTACTACGGGCTGGGTCGCGGCATGGACGCGGCACCCATCTCGTCGCCGATAATAGTGGGACTGCTCCTGCCCATTGTGGGGTGTGCGGCGCTGGTGTCGTTTCCCGTCGGATATGAGGGTCAGTCTCAAGCGCGTCTGGTGTTCGACGGGCTGATTGTCGCGGGGTCAGTGTTCATGGTGGCCTGGGCGGTCGTGCTGAGCCGCGTGTACGCAGTCCACCACGCCGGCAGTGCCGTGCTGAGTTATTCGCTGGCGTATGCGGCTGCCGACATCGTGACCCTGACCGTGGCAGTCCTGGTGTTGGCCCGGGCGCGCACGCCGCAGCGGCTGACGTTGACGCTGCTCACCGGCGGGCTCGCGCTGATGGCCGTCTCAAGCACCGCCTATGTCGGGATTGTCGCCAGCCATGGCGGCGAGGAGCTGCCCGCGATCGGGTGGGCGGTGGCCATGCTGACGTTGGGCCTGGCAGCACTGCTCGGTCTGCGGGCATCGCCGTCTGACGCGTCTGCGCCGGCGACACCGCTGCCGGCGCCGGTGTCGCTGTGGCTGCCCTATCTGCCGTTCATCGTGGCCGCTGCGACTATCGCCGTGGGCTATCGCTCCAGCCTGCAAACGGGTCCGGTGCTCGGTGTCGGAGTGTTTGTGGTGATGGCGATTTTGGTGCGCCAATTCGTGGCACTCGCCGACAATCGGCGGCTATTGGCCATGTTGGCGGACGAGGCCTTGCACGACCCGCTGACCGGCGTGGGCAACCGCATGTTGTTCGACGACCGTCTGGCCCACGCCGTGCAAATGCATCGCCGCGATCAGCGCCCCGTCGCGGTGCTGTCGCTGGACCTCGACGATTTCAAACTCGTCAACGACAGCATGGGGCATTCAGCGGGCGACGCGCTGCTCAGAGCGGCCGCGCAACGACTAGTCGGTTGTGTCCGAGCCGGCGACACGGTGGCCAGGGTGGGCGGTGACGAATTCGCCGTCGTGATCGAGGGAGGAGACGAGAACTGCCATTTGGTCGCCCGCCGGATCGCCGAGGCCTTCAACACTCCGTTTGAGCTGTCTGGTCACAAGCTGTTGGCGCGGCCCAGCTTTGGGCTGGCCGTCGCCTCGCCCGAAGATGTCCACCTGCGGGCCGAGGTATTGCTCCTACAGGCCGACGCCGCCATGTATGCGGCCAAAAGGTTACGCAGCGGCGGCCTGCAGACCTTCAGTGCGGGCATGGAGTTTATTGCGGTCGAGGAGCGCGGTCGACCGCACGACTCCGACGGGAAGTCGGCACGCGACGGTGCCGTCGCCGTGCGTCTGCTCGGCGAGTTGCGACAGGCGGTCGACCGGCGCGACTTGGTCACGGTGTATCAACCGAAATACGACCTGCGCAGCGGAAAGATTGTCGGTGCGGAAGCCCTGGTGCGCTGGCCTCATCCCGACCGTGGCCTGCTGCGCCCGGAGCAGTTCTTGCCGCTGGTGCGCCAGCACGGCTTGATGCGCGCCGTCACCGAACGGGTCCTGGCGCAGGCCCTCGATGATGCCGTCCTATGGCACCGCCAGGGCGTGCGCATCCCGGTGTGCGTCAACCTTTTTGCCGCGTCGCTGGCAGACGTGACCATGGCCACGCACATTGTGGACGCGCTGGCCCGCCGTGAGCTGGCCGCGGACTCGTTGATCATCGAGATCACCGAAGACCTGCTGGTGGAGGACATTGGACGCGCCCGCGCCATGCTGGCCACGTTGCGCGGGCACGGCATCCGCGTCGCGCTCGATGACTTTGGCAGCGGCTATTCGGCCTTGAGCTACCTGCGTGAGCTGCCCATCGATGAAGTCAAGCTAGATAAGGACTTCATCGCGCCGATCCTGGTCGATCCCCGCGCGGCGGCGATCGTCCGCGCCGTCGTCGACCTCGCGCACGCGCTTGGCGTGACAACAATCGCCGAGGGGGTCGAAAGCGCAGAAACCGCGGCCGCGTTGCGCGACTACGGCTGCGACGTCGCACAAGGCTTCTACTACAGTCCACCGATCACGGCATCCGCGGTGATCGACCTTGTCACGCGGGGCGCACACACGTAGGCGGAATTCCCACGGATCCACACAACGCGCACGCGACCGACGAAGGCGGCGGTGGCGGACTCGGGCGCGTCGACAGGTCGGCGACCCCCGTTGACCGCGCTGATCGACCCTCTCCCCGGCAGGTGATGGAGTTCCAGCCACGCGGGCACTGATGGTGGGCAGCTGCCGCCCGAGTTGTTGGTGGGGATCGTCACGGTGGTGGCCGATGATGCGAACGCGCACCGAAGGAGACGACATCAGTGCACGATATCGCCGCTGTCCGACCCAGTTTCGCACATATGCTCGCGTTGCGAATTTATGCAGAAGCCCAGGTCAGCAGCCAACGACGCTACCCGGGTTCTCGCGACTGATCTGCGTAAGCATGCCGCTTGAACTTCGCTTCTCCGGAGCCGATGACGGGAATCAAACCCGCATATTCAGCCTGGGAGTGTTTCTAGCGGTCTCTCGGACGCAAAATGGTTCGGCCCGATTATTGCCCGGGGGCAGGGCACGCTAATTGGGCGACGACACCGAAATGATCGCTGGGCCAGACACCGCGGCGCGTCGCGTCGCACACGACGGCCGCGTCGAGCACCTTGCCCGCGCCGTCAGCGGTGCGCATGCCTACGAAGATGTAGTCGATGCGCTGATCCGGTGTCGGGTCCTGCGCCGTGTACGGGTTGGTGTTGTTCCAGGTGAAGCCAAGCTCACCAGGATGGGCCACCTCGAAGGCGTCGAACAGGTGAAAACTGTGACCGTCCAATGCATGCATGCCGCCGATGAATAGCACCTCGTTAGATGCCGGGCGGGCGTTGAAGTCGCCACAGACAATCGGGGGGAAATCGCCAGAGCCCGTCCCGACGAAATCGGCGAGCTGACGGACCTGCGCCTCGCGCACCCAGCCCTCGTCGAACCGGTAAGACAAGTGGGTTGAGGTGACCGACACCAGACGGTTGCGAACGCGGACATCGACGGTCAGCGCGCCGCGAGGCTCGATATTTGAGGCCCCCGCCAGCGTCAGCTGGAGCGACCGCGAGTCGACGATCGGCCAGCGGCTCAGGACCGCGTTGCCGAAATCGCTGCGGCCGGAGCGGACGTACGCGGCGGCGAACACCGCGTCCATCCCGGTCTGCTCGGCCAGCCACGTCGCCTCACACAATTCCGGTGACCGAGTCACCTCCTGCAACGCGACCACATCGGGGCGAATCTCGGTGAACCAGTCGACGAGCGCGTGCTTGCGCTCCTCCCAAAGGTGATCGCCCCAAATATTCAACGTCAGCACCGTCAGCACATCGTCCTGATCGGATGACGTCACACCTCGATCCTAGGTGGCACGACCGCTACGCAGAGATGTTCGCGCACCAGGCAGCGATCAGCGCCTGGCGGGGCATGGGCCGGTTAGTGATGATCCCTGGCAGCGGCCACTAGAGATACGTTGAGAACATGAGTACTGCCGGCATCGTCCTGGTAGCACTCGCGATCGCCGTCGGAATCATCGGCATCGTGCTGCCGCTATTGCCGGGCACGCTGTTGGTGTTCGTCGCGATCGTGGTGTGGGCCGTCGTCGAGAACAACATCACCGCGTGGGTGACGCTCGGCGTGGTGGCCGCGCTGCTCGGTGTGGCGACATTGATCAAATACACCTGGCCCGTGAAGCGGATGCGGGCCGCCGACGTGCGCACGCTGAGTCTGGTGGCGGGCGCGGTTGTGGGCATCATCGGTTTCTTCGTAATCCCGGTAATCGGCCTGGTGATCGGCTTCGTGCTGGGTGTCTACGTGGCGGAGCTGGCCGCCCGCGGAGACCAGCGGCTGGCATGGACCTCGACGAAGCACGCCGTGAAAGGTGTCGCGTTGTCGATGGGTGTCGAGTTGGCTGCCGCACTGCTCGCCACCGTCGCGTGGGTGTCCGGGGTGTACCTAACCCAGTAGGCGCCTGGCTGAGAGCGTCGTTCCCCGAATCGCGGCGCTCGCCGCTGTCGGGGTCGCCGCGCTGGCCGCCCGTCGGTATCTCGCGATGCGCGACGCGCTCG
>JAVROZ010000121.1:0-2834 GCA_032162485.1 Mycobacterium sp. | reverse complement strand
CGCCAGATAGACACGCACCGATTCGTCGCTGTAGCCCGGAGCGGTGTTGACGTCCAGCAGCACTCGCCAGGTGTCGGCCTGCAGGCCGACCTCCTCCTCGAGTTCGCGCGCCGCCGTGAGTTCCGGAGGCTCCCCCGCGGCGTCGAGCAGCCCCGCAGGCAACTCCCAGATCCGTCGGCCGTAGGTGTGGCGGTATTGATAGACCATCACGATTTTGTCGTCGTCGTCCATCGCGACAATGGCCACCGCGCCATAGTGTTCGAGGACTTCCCGCTTGGCGATGTTGTCGCCCGGCATCCGTACTTCGTCCCGGCGCAACGCGAAAATAGCTCCCTGGTAGAGCGTTTCGGACGAAACAGTCTCGAAATCGTGCTCAGCCACGAGTGACGGGTTCAGGTAGTGACTGTGCCGTGCCAGTTTGCAAGCCAGTTTGAAAGCCGGCTCGATGCTCGCTGCCGTTGGGTGCGTGCTGCTCGTGCATCTCGGGCATCTCGACGGGCAGCAGTTCGCCCGCTTTGTAATCGATAGCCGCCCCGACGAAGGCGACGAACAGCGGATGCGGCCGGGTAGGCCGGCTCTTCAGCTCGGGGTGGGCCTGGGTACCGACGATGAACGGGTGCTGATCGGGTGGATATTCGACGAACTCCACCAGGTGCCCGTCGGGTGACGTCCCGGAGAATCGCAGTCCACTTTCGGCGATGCGTTCCCGGTAAGCGTTGTTAACCTCGTAGCGGTGCCGGTGCCGTTCGGACACCTGAGTGGATTGATAGGCCTGCGCCACAATCGAATCCGCGTCCAGGACCGCAGGGTAGGCGCCCAGCCGCATGGTGCCGCCGAGATCGGCCTCGCCGGCCACGATGTGCTCCTGGTCGGCCATCGTGGAGATGACGGGATCGGGCGTGTCAGGCTCGACCTCGGCCGAGTTCGCCTCGCCCAGGCCCACCGAACGAGCGGCTTCGATCACGATGCACTGCAGGCCGAGGCACAGCCCGAACAGCGGCAACCCGCGGGCCCGCGCGTACCGGATGGCACCGATCTTGCCCTCGATGCCGCGGATCCCGAACCCACCGGGAATCAGCACGCCGTGCACGTCGTCCAATGCCGCCGCGGCACCGCTGGGCGTCTCGCAGTCATCAGAAGCTACCCAACGGATTTCGACCTTGGCACGGTGCTTGAACCCACCCGCCCGCAACGCCTCACTGACCGACAGGTAGGCATCGGAGAGCTCCACATACTTGCCCACCAGGGCAATTCGCACCGTGTCGTGCGGTTCGTGCACCCTACGCAGCAGATCGTCCCATTCGGTCCAGTCGACGTCGCGGAACGGCAGGTTGAGCCGGCGGACCACGAACGCGTCCAGTTCCTCGCGGTGCAACACTTTTGGGATGTCGTAGATGGAGGGCGCATCCGGGGTGGAGATGACACCGTCGATGTCGACGTCACACATCAGCGCGATCTTGTTCTTCAGCCCTTCGGGGACCACCCGGTCACAGCGCAGGATCAGTGCGTCGGGGCTGATACCGATGCTGCGCAGTGCGGCCACCGAGTGCTGGGTGGGCTTGGTCTTGAGTTCGCCCGACGGCGCCAGATAAGGCACCAGCGACACGTGCAGGAAGAAAACGTCCTCCCGGCCGAGGTAGTGGCGTACCTGGCGGGCCGCCTCCAAGAACGGCTGTGACTCGATATCGCCAACGGTCCCGCCGATTTCGGTGATGACGACGTCGGGACGGTTACCGTTTGCGTCCGGTTCGGCCATCGCCAGGATGCGCCGCTTGATCTCGTCGGTGATGTGCGGGATCACCTGAACGGTGTCGCCGAGGTATTCGCCGCGCCGCTCCTTGGCGATCACTGCCGAATACACCTGCCCGGTGGTGACGTTCGCGAACCCGGACAAGTCGCGGTCGAGGAATCGCTCGTAGTGGCCGACGTCGAGGTCGGTCTCGGCGCCATCTTCGGTGACGAAGACCTCGCCGTGCTGGAACGGGTTCATCGTGCCAGGGTCGACGTTGAGGTAGGGGTCGAGTTTCTGCATCGTGACGTGCAACCCACGCGCGGTCAGCAGCTGTCCGAGGCTGCTGGCGGTTAGTCCCTTGCCGAGTGAAGAAGCGACCCCACCGCTGACAAAGAGATGCTTGGTGGTGGTTTGCGGATGCTTACGCAAGTTGGGGCGACCTCCGTGAAGACGGGCAGGGCTTGAGTTTGCTGTGCGATACGAGCTGGGCCTGCCGACCCACGGAAATCAACCCTAACATCCACGGCGCTCTGCCGCGTCGAACACGCTCTACTGCGGCACTGTCACTGACGTAGCTCCGTGCCCGGTGCCGTAATGACCAGGACGTGCGCCCCCGACCAGATCGTGCAGGGCCAGGATCGCCGTGATCCGTCCGGGCTCCGCATCGACGTCGTCGACGGTGCTGAGCGCGGCAGCCATACCGCCGTCGGCGCGGGTCACAGCGACGGCGGCGCTGCCGGCCGCCGAACCGTCCCGGCCGGCCAGCACCGTGCCCGCGCCATGCGGTACCAGAGCGGCGGCGAACCGCGCCACCGTCACGCCCTGGTTGCCGGCATCTGCGGGCACTGCCCCGCCGGTGACCACGATGGCGGCGTTTGCCGCCGCGATGGGGTCGTTGGGCTGGTAGGTGATGAAGCCGGTTTCGCGCAAGGCGCCCAGCACGGTGGCGCGTTGGGTGTCGTCGATGACCGGCGTTTGTGGGTTGGTGTTGATCAGTAGGGCGATGCCGAGCAGGTCGCCTGCTTGCGAACCCTGGTCGACCAGCTTGGTGCTCAGTTGGGTACCCGCCGGCAGGATCGAAGAGCTCACCACTGAGCGCAAT
>JAVROZ010000120.1:0-3489 GCA_032162485.1 Mycobacterium sp. | reverse complement strand
TCCGAGGTAACCGCCACAGGTGTGAGTGGCACCCCGACTCCGAACATTGCCGACTTCAACGCGCGCGCCGTTAATAGCTCGACCTACGCGGTCCTGAAGGGGAACCAGCCGGACGGCCTTCCTAACCAGCCGCTCGCGCCGGGCACCCAAACAACCGGGAGGCTGTACTTCGACGTTAGAGGGGGCACAGCGCCCGACAGTGTTGTTTACCGGGATGCTGCCGGCACCGATAAGGTCGTCTGGAAGGGCTAACCGTCCCTGGTTGACGACATCCGCTCGCGCAGAAAACATCAAGCCACCGGGCCACGTCGCGAGGGGCTGTCGAGGTCCCGCGGCCCGCAATAGCGAGAGCTATTGCGCGCGCGAGTCGATCACGCGCCTGGCCAGATCGCGGATCGGGGTGTTGGTGTCCTGAGACAGTCTTTTCAACATCTCGAAGGCCTGCATCGAGTCCAGATTGAAACGTTCCATGAGAATGCCCTTGGCTTGGCCGATGTGGTCTCTAGTGGCCAGCGCGGAGTAGAACTGACCCTGAGTGTCCACCGCGGAGAAAGCCAGTGCGGCGTGTGTGGCCAACATCGCGCCCAACGCTTCGGCTTCGAGAGTGAACGTGCACGGGGCGCTGCCGAACAGATTGAGCGCTCCGGCAGCCCCGCGCCGATGGAACAGCTGAAAAGACAGCATGCTGTAGATACCTAATTTGGTAGCGGCGGCCGAGAATCGGGGGAAGCGCGGTTCGTCACGTAGATCGGTGCAACGAATCAGCGAATCGCCAACGGCGGCCTGCAGACACGGCCCTTCGCGGAAGCGCTGCTGGATGGCGTCGACATCTTCGGCGAGCGGCGCAGTCGAGGCCATCGAGGCGAAACGGTCCTCCTCGATGAGCAGAACGTCGGCGTGATCGACACCCCGGATCAGCTCGACCGCTGTGCTGGTAACACTGACCAGGGCGTCATCGAGGGTGCCGCTGCTGAGTGGGAAGTTGCTGGCGAGCCGGGCCATCGCGGCGCGGAGTTCCGGTTCGTGCTGCTGTGCACCGTTCGACATGGTGGCCCGTCATTTCCGCGCGGTTCCGCCTCTAAAGCCGCACATCTCAAGTTGTCGAGGTAGTCCCAGTATGCGCTTCGAAGCCCCCCCCCCGACGCACTGGGTCAAATATTGAGGCCGCGCCGGGCAACGAACGGATACGCCGACAGGCCCCACGTTCGGCGGCCGCATGCAGGGGCCCAACCTCTGATCAGCCCAAATTCGCCAACAGCAATGCCTCGGCGACGGCCGCGCGTTCCAGCACGCCCAGATGCAGGCTCTCGTTGATGCTGTGCGCCTGGGTTCCTGGATCCTCCACCCCGGTGACCAGAATCTTGGCCTGCGGAAAAGCCTCGGCGAACTCGGCGATGAACGGGATCGAGCCGCCCATGCCCATGTCAACGGCATCGACACCCCAGGCTTGCCGGAACGCCGCGCGCGCCGCGTCATAGACCGGACCGCTTGCCTCGATGGCGTACGGCTGGCCGACCTCGCCGCGGATGACATCGACCCTGGCGCCCCACGGGGCGTGCCGCTTGAGATGATCCTCCAGCGCATCCAGGTGTTGCACCGCGTCGCCGCCGGGTGCCACCCGGATGCTGATCTTGGCCCGGGCCCGCGGGATCAGCGTATTCGATGCTGCCGCAACGGATGTGGTGTCGATTCCGATAACCGTGATCGCCGGCTTGGCCCATAGACGCTGCGGCACCGAACCGCACCCGATCTCGGTCACCCCGTCCAACAGACCAGACTCCTGCCGAACCCGTTCGGGGGGATACTCGACAGCTGCTGCGGTACTTTCGTGCAGGCCCCGAACCGCCACGTTGCCGTCGTCGTCGTGCAGACTCGCCAGTAGTCGCACCAGCACGCTCAGCGCGTCGGGCACCACCCCACCCCACAGGCCGGAGTGCAGCCCATGGTCAAGGGTGGCGACCTCCACAATGCAGTCGGCCATCCCCCGTAACGTCACCGTCAGCGCCGGAATCTCGGTGCTCCAATTGTCCGAGTCGGCAATCACGATCACATCGGCGTTCAGGGCGTCTCGGTGGGCGGCCAGCAATCGGCCAAGCGATGGCGAACCCGACTCTTCTTCGCCCTCGACGAACACCGTCACACCCACCGGCGGCCGGCCACCATGTGCGCGGAATGCCGCCAAATGTGTTGCGATGCCCGCCTTGTCGTCGGCGGTGCCCCTACCGTACAGGCGTCCGTCCCGCTCGGTCGGCTCGAACGGCGGCGACAACCACTGCCCGCGGTCGCCTTCGGGCTGCACGTCGTGGTGGGCATACAGCAGCACGGTGGGCGCTCCCGGCGGCGCCGGATAATGCGCGATGACGGCCGGAGCACCCCCCTCGCTGACGATCCGAACATCGTCAAAACCCGCCTGCACCAACAAGTTCACCACCGCCTGCGCACTGCGGTGCACCTCGTCGCGCCGCGCCGGGTCGGCCCACACCGATTCGATCCGAACCAGGTCCTCAAGATCGCGCCGCACCGACGGCAGCAGCTCGCGCACCCGCGCAACGAGATCAGTCACGCTTTCCAGGCTAACTATGCTGACTCGGTAATGGCGACCAACGGCCCTGACCCGACGACCCCGCTGTGGCGGGCGGCGCAGCTATTCCGACTGCTGAGCAGCCTCTACGCGCTGGGTTTCCATATTGCGGTCAACTCGGATCTCCGTCACCCTGCCCTGGGCTGGCTGCTGTTCGCGGTGCTGATTGCTTGGAGCTTGGCGTGCGCAATCGCCTACCTCAAAGGGTTCGGCCGGCGGCCGGCGTGGGTGATCACCGAACTGATCGTGGTTGTCCTGCTGATGCTCTCCACCGAGATCGTCGCGTCCGGGCAGTGGGCGCACAACAACCAGACCTGGCCGACGACGTTGTGGGCCAGCAACGCGACCATCTCAGCGGCCCTGCAGTTCGGCCCCACCGGTGGCATGTTGACGGGCTTGGCGGTGACGGCCACCAGTGCAGCCGTCCAGGGCTATATCAACGTCAACCTCGGCCGGAACGCCACCATCATCGTCGAGTTGGCGGTCGGCCTGGCGGTGGGGCTGGCGGCTCGGACCGCGCGGCGCGCCCACGATGAGCTGCAGCGAGCGGCCCGCCTGGCGGCCTCGCTGGAAGAACGTGAGCGGTTATCCCGTCAAGTTCACGACGGTGTTATTCAGGTGCTCGCGCTGGTCGCCAAACGCGGGCACGAAATCGGTGGCGCCACATCCGAACTCGCGAAGCTCGCCAGCGAACAGGAACGGGCGTTGCGCAGTTGGGTGACCTCCACCGAAATGGAAAGTGATGCCAACGCCAGCAAGACGATCGACCTGCGCGCGCTACTGCGCCGCCGTGAGGCCGACCGCGTGTCGATGAGCCTGCCGGGCACCCCGGTGCTCATGAAAAACGACGATGCCACCGAACTCGATGCCGCGGTCGGCAATGCTCTGGACAACGTGCACGCGCACGC
>JAVROZ010000119.1:0-8672 GCA_032162485.1 Mycobacterium sp. | reverse complement strand
GCCGTCCGCCGCGGGCGCCACCATGTGGAAGGCGTCCGAGGTGATACCGGCACCCATCAACCGGGCCAGGGGCTTGGCACCGCGGGCCTTGGCGTGCTCCTCGGTCTCGATGACCATGAGCGCACCGGCCTCGCCGAACACAAAACCGTCGCGGTCCTTATCGAACGGCCGTGAAGCGCGTTCGGGTTCGTCGTTGCGGGTCGACATGGCCCGCATCATCGAGAACGCCGCAATGGGCAGCGCCTCAATGGGACCTTCGACACCGCCGCAGACGGCGAAATCAGCGTCACCCATGACGATCTGGCGCCAGGCGTGGGCGATGGCCTCCGAGCCCGACGAGCACGCCGAGACCGGAGTGATCACCCCGGCTCGGGCCCCAAGCTGCAGACCCACCACCGCGGCGGCGCCGTTCGGCATGATCATCTGAACCGCGAGCGGGGACACCTTGCGGGGACCGCCCTCGTTCATCAGGTCGTAGCTCTCGATGACGCGCTCGGCGCCACCAAGACCAGTGCCGACGACGACCGAGAAGCGGTCCGGGTCGACCTCCGGATTGCCCGCGGTCTCCCACAGTTGACCGCTCAGCCACTTGGCCATCCGCTGGACGTACGACATACGTCGCAGGTCCAGTCGGCCCATGTGGTCGTCGACGGACTCCTTGAGGTGGCCACCGATCTTGACCGGTAGGTCCCACTTGGTGACGAACTCGTCTTCGAGTACGCGGATGCCGCTTTCGCCGGCCAACAGACCCTTCCACGTGCTCTCGATTTCCGGCGAGATCGACGTCGTCGCTGAGACAGCGGTTACCACGACATTGGGGTAACCGCCGTTAGCAGTGGAAGGCTTGGTCACTTGCTTTCCAGCCTCGACTGAACGTTGGCAACGGCCTCGGGGTTCTCGGTCTCGAGCTTGGCCCGCAGCGCCTCGGCGGCCTCGGGGTTCTCTTCCTCGAGCTTCTGGATGTAGGCGACGACGTCACCGACGGTACGCAGACCGGCAAGGTCCTCGTCCGGGATCTTCACGCCGTACTTGTCCTCGGTCTGCACGGCGATCTCAACCATCGACAGCGAGTCGATGTCCAGGTCGTCGACGAACGACTTCTCCGGGGTGACCTCGGAGGGCTCGATACCGGTAACCTCTTCGATGATCTCGGCGATACCGGCGATGATTTCTGCCTGACTGACGGCCACAGTTAGTTCCCTTCGTAATATGTTGTGTGTAAACCGATTTGGGTCTTGCTCTGTTGAGCGGTGGTTCTGGTGTGGAGAAGGCAGCTAGAGATTTGCCAACTCGTCCAGATCTGCGGGTGACTTGACGGCTCGCGCCGGAACCCCCCGAAGTTCGCGTTTGGCGATACCGGCCAGAGTGCCCGCGGGCGGGAACTCCACGATCGCCGTGACATTGTTTTCACGCAGATACGCGGTGCACAGGTCCCAGCGCACCGGCCGGGTCAGCTGAGAAACCAGAGTCTCCATCGCCGCGGCGGCGGAAGCCACTGGCATGCCGTCGTAGTTGGACAGCAGCGTGGCGGTGGGCTCGGCAGTGGCGATGCCGGCTGCCGCAGCCGCATAGGCATCGAGGGCCGGAGCCATGAACGCGGTGTGGAAAGCGCCGGCCACACCCAGTGCACGCACGCGCGCCTTGGCCGGGGGGTCCTCGGCGAGCTTCTCCAGCGCGGTCAGGTGGCCGGCGGCAACAATCTGGCCGGCGGCGTTGCGGTTGGCCGCGATCAGGTCGAGGGCGTCGAGGCGAGTCAGCACGTCGGCTTCGTCACCACCGAGCACGGCGGACATACCGGTCGGCTCGCTGGCGCATGCCTTGGCCATCTCGGCGCCGCGGATGGCGGCCAGCGCGACGGCGTCATCGGCGGCCAGCACACCGGCGATCGCGTAAGCCGCGATCTCACCGACGGAGTGACCGGCCACGATGAAGTCCCGGCCGGCGAGCAGACCCCGCTTGGTCAGCTCCTCGTGAGCGAGCAGGGTGGCAGCAACGATCAGGGGCTGGGCGACCGCGGTGTCGGTGATCTCCTCGGTCGATGCCGAGGTACCCAGGCGGGCCAGATCCAGGCCACTAGCCGTCGACCACGCCGCAATCCGGTCTGCAGCGCCCGGCAATTCCAGCCACGGCGACAGCATCCCCTGGGTCTGGGAGCCCTGTCCGGGCGCAAGCAATGCAATCACGTGTCTAAGAGAACACTGTGAAGACGGTTTTGCGGGGTGTAAGAGATTATGAACCTTGTCTTAGGTTTTTGTGGGACTCCTACAAAATAGCTCGTTAAGCTACATGTTTGAGACATACCCGCGATGTGTTGGCTAAATCACTATCGGACTGATGCCGGTCCGATACCCCCTCTGACCGGCGACGAAAGCTGCTGAACGGCGATATTGGGGGCGGCGGGTTGCGGCGTCGGATAGTTCAGTTGGCCGACGGTCGACGCCACGCGCAGGACGTACGCGTCGCGTGGAAGCATAGGATCGCGCCCGGTGAAGTCGGTAATCCGCTTCAGGCGGTACC
Organism: Mycobacterium sp.; assembly: GCA_032162485.1. Classification (GTDB taxonomy): domain Bacteria; phylum Actinomycetota; class Actinomycetes; order Mycobacteriales; family Mycobacteriaceae; genus Mycobacterium. The sequence goes on along the minus strand of JAVROZ010000119.1, from coordinate 6,155 downwards.
GGACGGTGTTTGGATGAACGAACAACTTCCTGGCACAAGCCTCAACCGCGCCGCCACAATCTAAATAAGCGTCCAGCGTCTCGGTGAGAGTCGGACCGGCGTCGGCCAGCGGCCGCATCACATCGGTATCCAGCGCCACGATTGCCGATGCATCACCCAGCAGGGCGCGTTCGGGCAGCAGTTCGCGCGCCAACACGGGGCGTGGCGCACCCCGCCAGCCGGCCACGGCGTTCATCCCCGAGATCGCTTCGCTGGCGCTGTGATGGGCGGCGGTCAGCATGGGTGCCGTCGGCCCGATCACCACCGGGTCGTCGGAAAAGGCGGCAAGCAGCTCATTCAAAAACTTGTCGGTCAGCGACAACTGACCCGAAACGACGGCCACCAGCCAGGTGCCGTGCACGTCGGTAAGTGCCGCGCGGCCGTGTTTGGCGGCGATGTCGCGGACATCCTGACTGGCCCGGTCGCTGCCGTCACCGATGGCCCCGTCGCGACCCGGTGCAGGGTTGCCCACCAGGACCGTCGCCGGCGCGGTGGTGTCCCAATTCAGCGCCGCCGCCCGGGACAGCAGCTCAGGGCCGGTATCGCCGCGCACGATGGCGTCGACGACGCTGGCCTCCATCCGGCTGTCCCACGCGCCCCGCGCCTCGGCTGCGTCCGCGTAGGAGGTGGCGGCGGTAAACGCCAGGTCGCGGCTGTACTTCAAGATGCCCACCGTGAGCCCGGTCAACTGCTCTTCGTTGCGGGCCAGCAGCGGCACGACTTCTTCGAAGAACTCCATCGTGACCCGCACCATGTCCACGGTGTGGCGCAGGGCGATGCGTCGCTTCAGGTCCTGGGGCACCAGTTCGAATGCCTGCGCGGTGTAGCTGACGTTGCTGTGCGGGTCCTGCATCCATTCCACGAAGTGGACCACTGCCGTCTGAACCACCAGGGCCACGCTGGCCCGCTGCGAGGCTTCCAGGTCGGCGAAGAACGGCAGCCGCTCCTGCATCGCCGAGACCGCCTCGGTGGCGAGCCGGCCGGAATACTGCTTCAACCGTCGCAGCAGCGAGTCGGGAACGGTTTCCAGAAGTTCCAGCGGCGACCTCGGCGGGCTCAGGGGCGACGCCTGATTGTCATTCACTCCTAAAAGCTACGCCCGATTTCTAGATGATCCCACTAAAGCAGGGACCCTTTTCTTAAGGCCGTCTTAGTCGGCGCGTCGCGAGCGTGAAGCTGGCCGCGCGCTCGGCGCCGAACGTGAAGCTGGCCGCACGCTCGGCGAGGGGTGCGCCCGGTCACGTCGCTTCGCCGGCGTCCGAACCCTGCCCCGAGGCGGCCTGCACTTCGTCGATCTTGTACTTACGTGCGGCGTCGGTGGCCGCTGACGAATCGATCTCGCCGTCGCGGGCCAGGGCTTCGAGCACGGCAACAACCAGAGATTCGGCGTCGGTGTTGAAGTAGCGACGCGCGGCGGGCCGGGTGTCGGAGAATCCGAAGCCGTCGGTGCCCAGCGTGAGATAGGTGCCCGGCACCCACGGCCGGATCTGCTCGGGTACTGCGCGCATCCAGTCCGAAACTGCGACCACCGGACCGCGGGAGTCGGCAAGAACCTTGGTGATATAGGCCTCGCCGGGCGACTTATCGGGATAACGCAGCCGCTGCTTCTCCAAAGCGACTCCGTCGCGGTTCAATTCACCCCAACTGGTCACCGACCACACGTCGGCGGCCACGTCCCACTCCTCGGCCAGCAGGTCGGCCGCCTTCAACGCGGCGGGCATCGACACTCCGGAGGCCAGGATCTGCGCCGTGCTTCCGCGCTCCTCCTGGGCCGCGCGGAAGCGGTAGATGCCGCGCAGCAGTCCCTCGGGATCGAAGTTCTCCGGTTCCGGCGGCTGCGGATACGGCTCGTTGTACAGGGTGAGGTAGAAGTAGATGTTCTCGGCGTTCTCCCCGTACATCCTCTCCAAGCCGCTTTCGACGATGTAAGCGATCTCGAAGGCGTACGCGGGGTCGTAGGACACCACCGCCGGATTCGTCGCGGCCAGCAGTAGCGAATGGCCGTCGGCGTGTTGCAGTCCTTCCCCGGTCAGCGTGGTGCGCCCGGCGGTGGCCCCCAGTGCGAACCCGCGGGCCATCTGGTCGGCGGCCGCCCACAGGCCGTCGCCGGTGCGTTGGAAGCCGAACATCGAATAGAAGATGTAGACCGGGATCATCGGCTCGTTGTGCGTGGCATACGACGTGCCGGCCGCGGTGAACGAGCCCACCGATCCGGCTTCGTTGATGCCCTCGTGCAGGATCTGGCCGATTTCGCTCTCCTTGTAGGCCAGCATCAAATCGGCGTCGACGGCGGTGTACAACTGCCCGTTGCGGTTGTAGATCTTCAGCGACGGGAACCATGAGTCCATCCCGAAGGTGCGGGCCTCGTCGGGGATGATCGGGACGATTCGCTTACCAATTTCCTTGTCCCGCAACAGCTCTTTGAAGGTACGCACCAACGCCATGGTGGTGGCGACCTCTTGTTTTCCCGACCCCTTCTTCAGGGCTTTGTAGGTGTCACGGCCAGGCAGTTTCAGGGCCTTGCTCTTGGTCGGTCGTTCGGGGAGGAATCCGCCGAGCGTGCGGCGCCGGTCGAGCAGGTAGCGGATCTCCGGGGCGTCGGGCCCGGGGTGGTAATACGGCGGCAGATATGGATCTTCCTCCAGCTGCTCGTCGCTGACCGGAATCCGCATGGCGTCACGGAACAGTTTGAGATCTTCCAGCGCAAGTTTTTTCATCTGATGGGTGGCGTTGCGGCCCTGGAAGTGCCCGCCCAGCGAGTAGCCCTTGATGGTCTTGGCCAGGATTACCGTCGGTTGACCCTTGTGGTCGATGGCGGCGCGGTAGGCCGCATAGACCTTGCGGTAATCGTGGCCGCCGCGCTTGAGGTTCCAGATCTCGGCGTCGCTCATCTTCTCTACCAGCGCCTTGGTGCGCGGGTCGCGGCCGAAGAAGTGATCGCGCACGTAGGCGCCGTCGTTGGCCTTGTAAGTCTGGAAATCGCCATCGGGGGTGGTGTTCATCAGGTTCACCAACGCGCCGTCGCGGTCGGCGCTCAGCAGGGTGTCCCACTCGCGGCCCCAGACCACCTTGATGACGTTCCAGCCGGCGCCCCGGAAGTTCGACTCCAGCTCCTGGATGATCTTGCCGTTGCCGCGCACCGGGCCGTCCAGGCGCTGCAGATTGCAGTTGATCACGAAGGTCAGATTGTCCAGGCCTTCCAGTGCGCCGACGTGCGCCAATCCGCGGCTCTCCGGTTCGTCCATCTCGCCGTCGCCCAAGAAGCACCATACGTGCTGGTCGGAGGTGTCCTTGAGACCCCGGTCGTGCAGGTAATGGTTGAACCGTGCCTGGTAGATGGCGTTCAGTGGGCCCAGGCCCATGGACACCGTGGGGAATTCCCAGAAGTCGCTCATCAGCCGCGGGTGCGGATACGACGGCAGGCCGCCGCCGGGGTGGCTGTGTTCCTGGCGGAAGCCGTCGAGGCGGTCGGTGGTCAGCCGTCCTTCCAGGAAGGCGCGCGCGTAGATGCCCGGCGACGCGTGGCCCTGGATGAAAACCTGGTCGCCGCCACCGGGGTGCGATTTGCCGCGGAAGAAGTGGTTGAAGCCGACCTCGTAGAGCGCGGCCGAGGATGCGTAGGTCGAGATGTGGCCGCCCACGCCCACACCCGGTCGTTGCGCGCGGTGCACCATGATGGCCGCGTTCCACCTGATCCAGGCCCGGTAGCGGCGCTCGACGTCCTCGTCGCCGGGAAACCAGGGTTCCAGGTCGGTCGGGATCGTGTTGACGTAGTCGGTGGACGTCAGCGCCGGGATAGCGACCCGCTGTTCACCGGCCCGTTCCAGCATCCGCAGCATCAGATAGCGCGCTCGGGCCGGCCCAGAGCGCGCCAGCAGCGCGTCGAATGACTCCAGCCACTCCGAGGTTTCCTCGGGATCGATGTCGGGCAGATAGGACGCCACACCCTCGCGGATTACCCGAACACGATCGGGTTCGCTTGTGCTGCTTGAGGTTTTGGCCAGATCGGTGCGGGCGAACTCGGTCGTCAACTTCTGCTCCTGTAGGTGGCAGGGTAGCTACTTGATCGATCTTCCTCCTATCGTGCCGCACTGGAGTCCCCGGCGGATAGCCGACGTATATCGCGTCAGCGGGTTGCGTGCGCGACGGTTGCCATACCAAAGTCGGTGCTCACGGGGCAGTTGGGATCGGGACCCGGTAACGTCAGACCGTGCTCAGCGGATGGCGTGTCGTCCCTCGCAGGCAGGTGGGGGAGTTCCCCAGGCGAGGCGCCCTGGCTCTCGGGTGTATTGCTGTGTTGGTAATCGGGATCGTCGGCTGTACGAAGGTCACCGAAGGATCCGGCTCTCCGGACACCAGCGTGGCGCCGGCCTACCGGTCGTCGGTGTCTGCGTCGGTGTCTGCGTCGTCGGTGACGTCCAGCATGCGGGAATCCCAGCGCATCCAGTCGGTGACGACCAGGGCGATGCGTACCTCGTGTGATGCGTTGGCGACCACCAGCAAGGAAGCGATCGACAAGGTCAACGCCTTCGTCGCGGCGTTCAATGCGGGAAAGGGCACCGGCCCGACCGAACGGCCCGCGATCGACGCCCTCAACGCCAGCGCCTCGGCGGTGGAGAACAGTTACAGTGACGCGTTACCCGCCCAGATGCGCGACTCGTTCAACACCTACAACGATGCAGCCCGGCAGGTGGCCAACGCGATCGGGACCCACGCGCCGACGGGCGAGTTCAACAAGCGGGTCGATCGACTCAACGACGCCAAGACGAAGGCGCTGAAACTGTGCACGGGCTAGCCGTACGTACCGTGGCGTGCCTGTGCGACGATAGCGATCGTCGCTTGTCGTCCGGTTGTTAAGGGAGGTTTCACGGTGGTCGCGGCGGATCACGCTCGCAAACTCGACATCCATCGAGACCAAGTGGTCCAAGAGTGGGGCTGGGACGAAGACACCGACGACGACATCCGCGCGGACGTCGAGGATGCGTGCGGCAGCGAGTTGCTCGATGAAGACACTGACGAGGTAGTCGACGTGGTGCTGCTGTGGTGGCGCGACGGTGACGGAGACCTGGTAGACATTCTGATGGACGCGATCACCCCCCTGGCCGAAGACGGCGTGATCTGGGTGTTGACGCCCAAGACTGGCCGGCGCGGTCACGTATTGCCCGCTGACATCGCGGAGGCGGCCCCCACCGCGGGGCTGATGCCGACATCGTCGGTCAACCTGGGCGATTGGAGCGCCAGCCGCTTGGTACAGCCGAAGTCGCGGACCGGGAAGCGCTAGTGCTCGACGTCGGTGCCACCGCCCCCGACTTCACGTTGCGAGACCAGAACCAGCAGCCGGTGGCGCTGAGCAACTACCGGGACGCCAAGAACGTGCTGCTGGTGTTCTTCCCGCTGGCGTTCACCGGGATCTGTCAAGGCGAGCTGGATGCGCTGCGCGACCACCTGCCGGACTTCGAGAACGACGACAGCGTGGCGTTGGCCATTTCGGTGGGGCCGCCGCCCACCCACAAAATCTGGGCGACCCAGAGTGGTTTCCTGTTTCCGGTGTTGTCCGATTTCTGGCCGCATGGTCAGGTCAGCAAGCAATACGGTGTGTTCAACGAGGCGGCGGGCGTCTCCAACCGCGGTACTTTCGTGGTCGACCGGTCGGGAATCATCCGCTTTGCCGAGATGAAACAGCCCGGTGAGGCGCGCGATCAAGGTTTGTGGACGCAAGCCCTGGCGGCGTTAAAGACTTAAGCATTTTGAATGGTGGGCCCTGCGGCGTGTAGCCTGCGCCGGAGCATAAGGGCGCGTAGCTCAGTGGTAGAGCTCTGGTTTTACACACCAGCGGTCGGCGGTTCGATACCGTCCGCGCCCACCAGTGTTTACGCAGATCAGCGCCATATCGTGAGTTGATTTGGCTTGAGGGCAAACCCCCGTCGTGCCAAGAGTGTGCCAACTAAGTTCGCACACCCGGTCGATTGTGTGCCCGGGGCGCCTTGGGGCGCTGGCACATGTGCACCGCGGACTTCGGATTTTGGCTTTAGTCGAGCCGGTTCGCAGCTGAGATCCGGTGGCAGTCGCCGAGCAAGCCAGCCGGGACCCGGCGGCGCGGCGCAGGTGAACGGAAC
>JAVROZ010000118.1:0-2607 GCA_032162485.1 Mycobacterium sp. | reverse complement strand
CCGAAACCCGGCGGGGACAACCGCACCACATCCTTGCGGCCGAGAGCGTCGACCAGCGGGCCCCAGATCGCGGCAGTCTCCGGATTGCCATGTACCAGAACCACCGTCACGGTGCACTCCCTCTTCTCATCTGGCCCGTGTCCCGCGTCCGATTAGGTTTTACGGTTGAGTCGCATTAGTCTTGCGCGCGGTCCGTCATCGACTCAGGAACACACTATGCCCACTCAGCCCGCACTGCGGCGTGCACATTCCCCGCGCATCGGTCGTCCTCAGCGTTTCGCTCATCGTGTTAATTTGCCAACGGTCGGCCAGTGCTTCGACATCGAAATCAGCCGCGACGCGGAGGGATGGATAATCCGCATTCCCGAGCTTGGCGGCGTCGCCCGGGCCAGCCGTCGAGTAGCAGCGGAGTTGGCGGCGCGGAAATACATCGCAAAACGCACCGGCATCCCGATCGGCTATGTCGCCGTGTATGTCGCAAGCGAGACCGGTTAGCGCCGAATAGTTCGCTTGGCCGCCACGTCAAATCTTGACGGTCAGCGGCCAGACTTTCCAGATGTCTTCGCAGTATTCGGCGATGGCGCGGTCCGAGGAGAACTTGCCGCTGCGTGCGGTGTTCAGAATCGACATCTTCGTCCACGCATCCCGGTCCGGCCACGCCGCACTCACCCGTTCCTGACACTCCGCGTATGCCGCGAAGTCGGCGCACACCAGGAATGGATCGTCGTAGCGGAGGTTGTCGACCAGCGGGCGGAAGACCTCGGTGTCGCCGTGCGAGAACGTGCCGCCGACAATGAGATCCAGCACCGCGCGCAATTCGTCGTTGCTGTCGATGTAGTCCGCTGGACGGTAGCCGCTCGCCTTGAGCGCTTCGACCTCGTCCACCGTCAGCCCGAACAGGAAGAAGTTTTCTGCGCCGGCCTCTTCGCGGATCTCGACGTTGGCTCCGTCGAGGGTCCCGATGGTCAGGGCGCCGTTGATCATGAACTTCATGTTCCCGGTGCCGGATGCTTCCTTGCCCGCCGTCGAGATCTGCTCGGACACGTTCGCAGCCGGGTAGATCAGGTGCGCGTTCTGAACGTTGAAGTTCGGTATGAACGCCACTTTGAGGAACTTGTTGACCTCCGGGTCGGCGTTGATCGTTTCTCCGACCGCGTTGATCAGCTTGTTGATCCGTTTGGCGATTAAATAGCCGGGAGCCGCCTTACCGCCAAAGATAAACGCCCGCGGTGGAATTGAGAGGCCGGGGTTCTGCTTGAGCCGGTAGTACAGCGCGATGATGTGCAGGACGTTGAGATGCTGGCGCTTGTACTCGTGAATACGCTTGACCTGGACGTCGAAGATCCATTCCGGGTTCAGTTCGACACCGGTCGCCTGGCGGATGAACCCGGCGAGGCGGGCTTTGTTGTTGCGTTTGATGTCGCGCCATTGCTCACGGAAGGACGAATTGTCAACGAACTGCTCGAGCCCGCGCAGCCGATCGAGATCAGTCAACCAGCCCTCACCGATAGTGCGGTCCAGCAGTTCCCGCAGCCCCGGGTTGGCCAGCGCCAGAAAGCGGCGTGGCGTCACGCCGTTCGTCTTGTTGCTGAACCGCTCCGGCCACATCTCGTAGAAGTCTTTGAGCACACTCTCTTTCAGCAGCTCGGAGTGCAGTGCGGCGACACCGTTGATGGCGTGGCTGCCGACCGTGGCCAGGTATGCCATGCGGACGTTCTTCCCACCGTCCTCGCCGATCAACGACATGCGGCGGACCCGATCCGCGTCGCCGAGGAAGCGGATGCGCACCTCGTCGAGAAAACGGCTGTTGATCTCGTAGATGATCTCGAGGTGGCGGGGCAACGATTGGCCGAACAGCTCCAGCGGCCAGGTCTCGAGCGCCTCCGGTAGCAGCGTGTGGTTGGTGTAGGCGAAGGTCGCGACCGTGATGTCCCAAGCCTCTTCCCAGTCCAGGTGGCGCTCGTCGACCAGCAGCCGCATCAGCTCGGCAACCCCGATTGACGGATGAGTGTCATTGAGCTGCAACGCAAATCGCTGCGGAAGCTCGCGCACGGAGACATCGGCGAGGTCGTCCATGATGTGCAGCACGTGTTGCAGCGAGCAGGACACGAAGAAGTACTGCTGCAGCAGGCGCAGCCGCTTGCCCGCCTCCGGCTCGTCATTGGGGTAGAGCACCTTGGTCACGGTCTCCGACGTGACCTCCTCCTCGACCGCCTTGTAGTAGTCGCCGGTGTTGAACGCGTCCAACGCGAACGACTTGACCGCCCGCGCGCTCCACAACGTCAGGACGTTGCAGGTGTTGACGCCGTAACCCTGAATGGGCGTGTCGTACGCGACACCTTTCAGCATTAGCCCCGGCACCCACCGGGCGCGGTCACGGTCGGCGTCGTCGATGTAACGTTCCACGTGGCCGCCCCACTTGACCAGGTAGTTGACGTCGGGTTTGGGTATCTCCCAAGGGTTTCCGCTGTCCAGCCAGTTATCCGTCTGCTCGACCTGCCAGCCGTCGTGAATCTCCTGATCGAAGATGCCGAACTCGTAGCGGATGCCGTAGCCGATCGCCGGGCGCTCGAGGGTGGCCAGCGAGTCGAGATAGCAGGCGGCAAG